>DASVTA010000207.1:0-4357 GCA_036387815.1 Allosphingosinicella sp. | reverse complement strand
CGCACCCGCTTCCCCGACGAAACCTGGAACGTCAGCGTCGACACCAATCAGCTCGAAAATGCCGTCCTCAACCTCGCCGTCAACGCCCGCGACGCTATGGACGGGGAGGGGCAGATCGCGATCAGCGTCGACAATGTGACGATCGCCGCCGGCGAGATGGGCGAGCTCGGCGGCGGCGAATTCGTCCGGATCAGCGTCTCCGACACCGGTTCCGGAATGCCGCCCGAAGTATTGGAGCGGGTGTTCGAGCCCTTCTTCACCACCAAGCCGGTCGGCAAGGGCACGGGCCTCGGCCTCAGCCAGATTTTCGGCTTCGCGCGGGAATCGGGCGGAGACGTGGTGATCGACTCCACCGTCGGGGTGGGGTCGACGGTCTCGCTCTATCTCCCTCGCTCGAATGCGGAGGTGGAGACCGGCTCCGCCGCCGCGCCCGAGGCGTCGCACGAAGCCGCGCCCGGCGCCGAGGGCACCGCGATCCTGGTGGTCGAGGACGATCCCCGCGTGAGCCGCTCGACGGTCGGGGCGCTCGAGGAGCTCGGCTACCGGCCGATCGCCTGCGCCGGCGGCCGCGAGGCGCTGGAGATACTCGAGCGGGAGGCGGGCCGGATCGAGCTCGTCATCACCGACATCATGATGCCGGAGATGACCGGGCCCGAGCTGGTCCGGACCGCCACCGCGCGCTGGCCGTCGACCGCGATCCTCTTCGTCACCGGCTATGTCGGCGAGGCGGGCAGCGAGGAATTGAGCGGCCACGACATCCTGAGAAAGCCGTTCACCGTCGCGGCCCTCGCCGGCGCCGTCGCCGGCGCCCTCGCCCGCCGGCCTAGCGAATGGCCCCCCGCTTCAGCAGCCGCGGCAGCAGGCCGATAGCGGCGATCAGCGGCCAGCGCCGCTGCCACGGCCGAATCTCGATCTTCGTGCCCGCATGGCGGTTGATCTTCCAGGCGAGATAATCGATCCCGCCGGCATAGGTGCCACTGGCCTTGACGAGCCGAAGCACGGTCAGCGCCTTGCCCGCCCGCCGCCGGGCGGCCCAGCGACGCCGGGCCTGCCTGCGCTCCAGCTCCGCAACGGGCGCCGCTAGATCGATGCGGGCGGCGGCGAGAGCCGGCGGAGTGAATCGCCGGTACCGGTCGAGATCGGCCTCGACGACGGACACCGCCCGCCCCTGCCGCTCCGCCCTGAGCTCGGCCGAATAGGTCAGCGAGAAGGCGCACCGCCACAGGTCGAGCGGATCGCTTCCCTCCCACAGTGGCCGGGCGGCGCCGAGCAGGGTCGGCGCGGCCCGCGCGACGGCTTCGACGGCGGCGGCGGCCGCCGCCGCGTCGGCGCTCCACACCAGCCGCGAAGGCTGCGCAAACCGCGCCCAGACCGAGACGGAGAGCGTTTCCGGCCCGTTGAGACGCCGGAAGTCCGCCTCGCTCAGCACCGCATATTTGGCGACCAGCCCTTCATGCTCGAACGGAAAGACGTTGGGCGGGATCAGCCGGTTCGCCGGCGCCTTCCAGCTCCGCCCGTAGGCGGCGCCATAATCCGAGACGATCAGGTAGAAATCGAGCATCAGCCCGTCCAGCTCGCGCTGCCTCAGGCACGAACCGTAGAACAGCACGGCGCGCGCAGCGCCCGGGTAGCGTGCCGCCAGCGCCACCGCCATCGCGCTCACACGGGGGTCGACGGATTCCGCCAGCTCGGCCGCGACGAAGGTGCGGAGCGTCTCCTGCATGCCGCCCCTATAACCCGCGAACGCGGCGAAGCTAAGGCCGCCCATTCTCCTCTCCCGCTTTCCGCGGGAGAGGGGGAATTTCAGCCCTCCGTCCGTGCCAGCAGGTCGATCAGCTCCTGCCTCCAGAATTTCGCCCAGGTATGCGTGCCGTGGCCGCGCGTATCGGACGTCGCGCGGATGAGGATGTAGCGCCCGGTCTTGAGCCGCCGGGCAGCGTCCTCGGCGATCCCGTAGTCGGCGGGATTGATGAAGTCGTCGGCGGAGTTGATCCAGGTCATCGGCGCCCGGATCCGCTCCAGGCGGGGCCAGGGATTGTAGGTCCTCGACGCTTCGAGCTGATAGATGAGGTCGTTGGCGTCCCGGGTCGGAAGGTCCTTCGCCACACGATCGAGGATGTAGGCATCGGCCGCCTCCCGCGTCGGATAGGCCTTCTGCAGGTAGAGCGGCGCGAAGCCGGCGACCTGGAGGACGCTGACGGCGGTGCGAAGCCCCTGCGCCGGCTGGGCGGCGTAGTCGCCGCCCGCCCAGGCCGGATCGCTCCTGATCCCTTCGATCGCCAGTTTGCGCCACATGCGGTTGTGGCCGGCTATCTCGGTCGGCAGGCAGGCCGTCGGCATCAGCGCGCGGGCGAAATCGGGATGCTTCTGCGCCCAGACGAAGATGTGCATGCAGCCCATCGAAGTCCCCATCAGCAGCCTCAGGCGGGTGACCCCCAGCCCTTCGACCAGCATCCGGCGCTGAGCCTCGACCATGTCGTCATAATCATATTTCGGAAAGCGCATGCGCTCGCCGTCGCTCGGCTTGGCCGATTTGCCGTGGCCGATCCCGTCGGGAAGGATGACGTAATAGCGGCCGATGTCGAGCGGCTGGCCGGGGCCGAACAGCTCGCCGGCGAATTGCGGCTGGAGGAACTGGCGCCCGCTCCCGCCGGTGCCGTGGAGCACCATCACCGCGTTCGTCACCGCGCCCTTCGAATCGCGTCTCGGAGTCCCGAGGGTGGCATAGTGGATCCGGAGCGAAGCCCTTCGTTCGCCCCCGGCGAAGCGGAAGTCGCGCAGCTCGACGTCGCCCTCGCGCAGCCGGGCGGCATAATCGGGCTGGGCGACGGCCGCTCCGGCCCAGGCAAGGGCAAGGACCGCGATCACCAGCTTCAGCATGACCTTCCTCCTCGTTCGGGGGGCTTTACGCCGGGCCGGTCCCGATGCTCAATACCGGCGGAAGGAACGGGAGGGTTTCGAATGGAATATGTGGGTCTCGGCCTGTTGCTGCTCGGAATCCTGTGGGTCGCGGGTTTCGGTTACGCCCATTTCCGGGCCGTCGGTCGAGCCAGGGCCGCGGAAAGCTGGCCGACCGCCGCCGGCCGGGTGATCTCGAGCGAGGTGATCGAGGAGGAGTCGACCGATCGGGAAGGCGGCACCAGCACCTGGTACAATCCCGTCGTGACCTATGCGTATACGGCAGGCGGCCGGGAGCTGAGCGGAAAGCGGCTTCGCTTCGGCAATTACCGCAGCGCCGCACGAAAGAAGGCCGAAGCGGCCCTGGCGCCCTACCCGGTCGGGGCCCGCCCGGCGGTGCGCTACAATCCGCAAAAGCCCGAAGAATGCGTGCTGGAAACGACGAAGCCGGGGCCGCTCTACCTGGTGATGGCCCTGTTCGGCTTCCTGTTCATCGGCTTCGCCTTGTATTGGCTGTCCAGCGTCGGCTGAGCCTTATTTGGGATCGGCCGGCTTGAGATCGGTGAGCGAGAGCCGCTCGAACCGCGCCGCCCAGGGCGAATCGGGCTGCAGCTCGGTCTCCAGATAGGCGGGCTTCAGGACTTCCGGCGGCCGCTCGGCCTGCTGGGCGGGAGCGAGCGACTCGATGTCGAAAGCCTCGACGAATTTCAACCCGACCTGCCCGTCCCTCGACCACCGGACTTGCGCGATCTGGAAGCCGGCTTCGCCGAGATCGAGCTCCACCTCGGCGCCTGGGCAGAGGTCGCGGCCGCTTTCCACCCGGGCGCCGCCGCCGGAAATGTTGCGAAGCCGGACCGGGATCGAGATGCCGCTCCAGTAGAGCGTGCCGGCGCGAAGCAGCTTCTGGCGCGGCTCGCGCTCGGTCACGGCGTGAACCGCTGTCCTCGCCTCGGGCGTTTCGGGCCTGAAGACGGGCCCGTTCGAACGGTCCGAGGTCCACAGGATCGTCTCGTCGACGAATTCCAGGCCGATGCGGCCCTCCCGAACCCATCGCACGATGCATTTGGTCCGGGTCTTGCCGTCGAACAGAAGCTCGATCTTCTCGCCGATCCGGGGCTCGACATCCCCCCGGATCATGGCCCCGCGCGAGGAGACGTTGACCACGGCCACATCCTGCCGCCGCCGGCGGAAGATGATCGTCGTGCTTTCGACGATTCCCCGAAGGCGGTCCTCGAGCCGCTGGTCGGTCACTCGGGCTTCCTGCCGCTTGATCGCGACCTTGGTCAGTCCGCCGGTCGCGCTCTCCGCTTTGGTTTTGGCCTTGCGCGCGACGAGGTCCGGCTTGGCCCCTCCGGAAAGGATCGTTGAGCGGAGTTCGTGCATTTCGGCCCCCAGGATCGGCGTGATGAGGCGCCCTATCGCATAGGAATGATTACCGAATCGCTAGCCGAACCCGTTG
>DASVTA010000206.1:0-7503 GCA_036387815.1 Allosphingosinicella sp. | reverse complement strand
CCCCATGGCTTGCGCCATGGGGAGGCAAGAAGCTACTCCGCGGCCTCGGTCCACATCGAGCCGCGGGATCCGCCGGCTTCGGCCTGGCGGGCGGCGTCGAGGCGGCGGAAGGCGGTGAGCGCCTGGCCGACGACCTGGTCCATGTTGTAATAGCGGTAGGTCGCGAGCCGGCCGACGAAGGTCACTCCGGCGGTCGAGTCCGCCAGGGCCTCGTACTTCTTGAACAGCGCCTGGTTCTCCTGCCGGGGGATCGGATAATAAGGATCGCCCTCGGCGGAGGGATATTCGTAGGTGATGCTGGTCTTGGCGTGGCTCTGCCCGGTGAGGTGCTTGTATTCGGTGATCCTCGTATAGGGGACCTGCGGGTCAGGATAATTGACCACCGCCACCGGCTGGTACTGACCCTGGTCCACCACCTTATGCTCGAAGCGCAGGCTCCGGTAGGGCAGCTTGCCGAAGCGGAAATCGAAATATTCGTCGATCGGCCCGGTGAAGACGACATGGCCGGCATCGATCTCCTCGACCACGTCCTTATAGTCGGTCGAGAGCAGCACATCGATGTTGGGATGGTCGAGCATGCGGTTGAACATGGCGGTGTAGCCGTGCTTCGGCATGATCTGGTGCTTGTCGCCGAAATAGCGGTCGTCGGTGTTGGTCCGGGTCGGGATCCGCGCCGTCACCGCCTTGTCGAGGCCGCTCGGATCGATCCCCCACTGCTTGCGGGTATAGCCCTGGAAGAAGAGCTCGTAGAGCTCCCGGCCGACGGCGTTGATCACCACGTCCTCGGACGTCCTGATCTCCTCCACCGTTTCCGCGCGCGAGGCGAGATAGGCCGCGGCCTCCTCGTCGGTCTCGAGGTCGAGGCCGAACAGCATGTTCAAGGTGGTGCGGTTGATCGGGATCGGCACCAGCTGGCCACGCACTTCCGCGAGCACCTTGTGCTCGTAGGGCCGCCATTCGGTGAACTGGGAAAGATAGTCGACGATCTCGTCGCTGTTGGTGTGGAAGATGTGCGGCCCGTATTGGTGGATCAGGACGCCCGCCTCGTCGAGGTGGTCGAAGGCGTTGCCGCCGACATGCGGGCGCCGGTCGACGACGAGCACGTGGGCGTCATGCTGGCTGGCGAGCCGCTCGGCGATCACCGAGCCGGCGAAGCCGGCGCCGACGACGAGATAGTCGTAGGCCTTCCCGGTCGCGTTCCTGACGATGTTCGGCCCGGCGGCCGGAACGGCTATCGCCTCCTGCACCAGGCCCGCCATCCGAGCGTAGGTGATGTCCCAGCTGAGGTTGGCGAGCTTGAGGTCCACCTCGTTCAGCCATTCGTCGCCGCCGCGCACCAGCGCGAGCGCGTCCTCGCAGCCCTCGATGAAGGCTTGCGCGCCGTCGGCGATGAACACCGAATCGAGGTCGCCGTAATGGCGGATGACGTCGGTGATCGGGGTCGACACGACGGGGCGGCCGCCGGCGAGATATTCGGGAGTCTTGGTCGGGGAGATGAACTTCGTCGATTCGTTGATCGCGAAGGGCATCAGAGCCACGTCCCAGCCGCCGAGATAGACCGGAAGCTCGTCATAGGTCTTGCCGCCGAGATAGTGGATGTTGGCCCGGTGCGGCAGGTCGGCGGGGTCGATCTTCACGACCGGGCCGACCATGACGATCGTCCATTCGGGATGAGCGTCGGCGACGGCGGCGATCATCTCAAGATCCATCCGCTCGTCGATCACGCCGTAGAAGCCGAAGCGGGGCCTCGGCAGCGAGCATTGGTCGTCCGGCGCCGAGTCCATCGCGCGGGCGCGGCCGAAGTGGGCGCGATCGACGCTCGACGGGAAGGGATGGATGTTGGGATGGAGGCCCTTCTTCGCCTCGTAGAGGCTGTAGCCGCCGGTGAAGACGACGTCGGCGCTCGCGAGAAGCTCGCGCTCGAGCCCGAGAAGCTCGGACGGGGCGAAGCGGAAGTTGGCGAGCTCGTCCATGCAGTCGTAGACGGTGCAGGCGGCTTCGATGTGACGGGAGAAAGGAAGCATCATCGGCGTATAATACCAGCGGACGACCGGTCCCTGCTCACCGGCCAGATAGCCATCGAGCAGCGCCTTCAAGGTCGCCTCGCGCTCCTCCCCGCCGAGCGTCTCCGGAAGCGAGGGCGTGACCACGATCACTCCCGTCTCAGCGCAGGTGCGGATGCCCAGGGCGGGCTCCATCTCCGGCAGCGCCGCCTCGGGCTCCTCCCAGAAGACCACCCGCCCCGCCTCGGCGAACCGGCTCATCAAATGCTGCGGCCTCTGGAACACGAAATTCCATCGGAGGTGCGAGAAACAGATGAGGGTATGGCCGGTGGCGGGCTGGGGCGCGAAATGGCTCTGCCCCAGCGTCGAGGCGGTCGATAACTGGATCAACGCGAGTATACCTTATGGTTTTAACGATTTCCGTAGAACGTCCGCCGCGAGCCCCGAGTTCCGCAGTGCAGCAAGGATTCTAGCTGATTTAAGTAAGGATTAAGCTGGGTTGTTTCGTTGCCGAGACGGTTCGTTTCGGCGCCATTTGTATGATTATTTAAATCCCGTCATCCCGGCGAAAGCCGGGATCTGGGCGAGGCCCGCCGAGACTTCTCGTCCTGAGGTCCCGGCTTTCGCCGGGATGACGATGACGACGCCTCGCCCTAGTCCCCAAGCGCCGCCTTCAATTCGTCGAGCCACGGCTTGGCCGTTCCGTCGGACGGCGCCCGCCAGTCGCCGCGCGGGCTCAGCGCTCCTCCGGCGGAGACCTTGGGAGAGTTGGGGCTGGCGGTGCGCTTGAACTGGCTGATCTGGAAGAAGCGGTAGAGGAAGACCTCAAGCCACTTGCGGATCGTCGGCAGATCGTAGGCGCGCTTCAGCGCGTCCGGGTAGCCGAGCGGCCACTGCCCCTTTCCGGCATCGTGCCACGCCTGCCAGGCGAGGAAGGCGACCTTCGACGGCGGCTGGCCCGAGCGCAGGATGTGGAAGAGGAAGAAATCGTGAAGCTCGTAGGGGCCGATCGTCCCTTCGGTCGACTGCATCTCGCCCTTGTCGTCCGCCGGGATCAGCTCGGGCGAGATCTTGGTGGCGAGGATCGCCTGGAGGATCCTGTCGGTCTCCGGGTCGAACTGCTCCGTCTTCACCGCCCAGCGGATCAGATACTGGATCAGGGTCTTGGGAACGCCCGCATTGACCCCGTAATGGCTCATCTGGTCGCCGACCCCGTAGGTCGACCAGCCCAGCGCCACCTCCGACAGATTGCCGGTTCCGATGACGAAGCCTTTGCGGTGGTTGGCGAGGCGGAACAGATAATCGGTGCGAAGCCCCGCCTGGACGTTCTCGAAGGCGATGTCGTAGACCGGCTTCCCTGAAGCGAAGGGGTGCTTCATGTCCTTGAGCATCTGCATCGCGGCCGGACGGATGTCGATCTCCTCGCCGACGATGCCCAGCGACTTCATCAGCGCCCAGGCATTGCCCTTGGTGGTGTCGCCGGTGGCGAAGCCGGGCATGGTGAAGCCGAGGATCGTCGTGCGGGGCAGGCCGAGGAAGTCGCACATCTTGGCGGCGACGATCAGCGCGTGGGTCGAATCGAGCCCGCCCGACACCCCGATGACGAGATGGCTGCCGCTCGTCGCCTGGAAGCGGCGGGCGAGGCCCTGGACCTGGATGTTGAACGCCTCGTAGCAATCGGAATCGAGCTGCTCCGGCCGATTGGGGACGTAGGGAAAGCGGCGCAGGCCGCGCTTGAAGCCGATGTCCTCCAGGCGCGGACCATGCCCGAAATGGATCCGCCGGGCGCTCTTCTCGGGATGGCCGGCGGCGACGGCATTGTCGTTGAAGGTCGGCATCCGCATCCGCTCGAGCCGGAGGCGCTGGGCGTCGATGTCGGCGACGCAGAGCTCGGGCGCCATGTCGAAGCGGCCGGAATCGCAGAGCAGCTCGCCAAGCTCGTAGATCGAGCTCTGGCCGTCCCAGGCGAGGTCGGTGGTGCTCTCGCCGGGCCCGGAGGCGGCGTAGACATAGGCCGCGCAGCAGCGGCTCGACTGCGAGGCGCACAGCAGCTTGCGCTCGTCCGCCTTGCCGATGGTGATGTTCGACGCGCTGAGGTTGCACAGGATCAGCGCGCCGCAGAGCGCGCCCACGGTCGAGGGCGGCTGCGGCGCCCAATAATCCTCGCAGATCTCGACGTGGAAGATGAAGTCGTCGAGGTCCTCGGCGGCGAAGATGAGGTCGGTCCCGAACGGCACCGTCTCCCCCGCGACCGCGATGTCGATCCCGTTGAGGCCGATCCCGGAGACGAACCAGCGCTTTTCGTAATATTCGCGGTAATTTGGAAGGAAGCTCTTGGGCACCACGCCCAGTATCCGGCCGCGGGAGAGAACGAGGGCGCAATTGTAGAGGCGCCCGTTGCGCCTCAGCGGCGCTCCGATCACCAGCACCGGCGCAAGCTTCGCCGTCGCTTCGCGGAACCGGGCGATCCCGTCCTCGACCGCGTCGAGGAAGGCCTCCTGGAGGAACAGATCGTCGACCGAATAAGACGAGATGTTGAGCTCTGGATAGACGACCAGGTCGCACCCCTTGGAATCGGCGTCCTGCGCCAGGGCGATCGCCTGGTCGACGTTGAACGTGACGTCCCCGGCGGAGCCGGTCGGGCTCGCCGCCGACACCCGGACGAAGCCGTGGCGGTGGATCGCCTCGAACGGCGCCCGTTTGCTCATCACAGCATCTCCGTCATCATCTCGACCGCAACCTTCATGCACTTGATTCGAGTGGCGCCCCTTCCGCCCGGCCCGAAATGCTCCTCGCGGTGGGCGGTCGCCCGGCCCGCCCGGGCGCAGCCGAAATGGACGAGGCCCGGCTCGTCGCCGGCGTCGGCGAACCCCGTGACCGAGAGGGCGATGTTGGCGCGCGAGCGTTCGACCGCCCCTTCCGCCATCGCGATCGCGACTTCGCGCGAGACCGCCCCCTTCTCGTTAATGAGCTCCATCGGCACCCCCAGCATCTCGTGCTTGGCTTCGTTGGTGTAGGTGACGAAGCCGCGCTCGAAGGCATGGGCCACCCCCTGCACGTCGGTGAGCAGCGAAGCGAGCATTCCGCCGGTGCAGCTTTCGGCGGTGGCGAGGCGAAGGTCCCGCTCCGAGGCTTTCTGGAGAAGCCGGCGGGTCGCCTCCTGGGTCTCGTCGGGAAGCACGGGCGACAGGGTCTCGGTATCGTTCAAGGCATCTTCCTCGGGCGGCTCTAGCCAAGGAACCGGTCGCTAGCGCCAGTTGTTCCAGAGGCCAAACGAGGAGAGCATCGAAATGGTTACCGAGCGCAAGATCGACGCGACGCGCCTGCTGGCGGAGGACCACCGCAAGGTGGAGGCGCTGTTCGAGCAGTTCGAGGAAGCGAGCGGCGACGGCCGCAAGGAGAAGATCGCCCGCCAGATCTGCACCGAGCTCAAGGCCCATACGATGATCGAGGAGGAGATTTTCTACCCGGCGCTGCGCGGCAAGATCGAGGGCGACGATCTCGACGAGGCCCTTGTCGAGCATGACGGCGCCAAGATGCTGATCAACGAGATCGAGGCCGGCGGCCCGGACGACGATTTCTACGAGGCCAAGGTGAAGGTGCTGAAGGAGCAGATCGAGCACCACGTCAAGGAGGAGGAAAAGGAGCAGGGTAATCTGTTCCAGCAGGCCCGGGCGGCCGACGTCGACCTGGAGGCGCTGGGAGAGCAGATGGCGGCCCGCAAGGCCGAGCTGATGATGCTCGCCGACGCCGAGGGCAGCCTGCCTCCGGCCCAGCCCGCGACGATGAGCGCGGAGGGCTGAAGATGCGCAAGGGGGCCATCATCACCGGAATCGCCGCGGCCTGCGCGGCAGGGCTCGGCTTCGCCGCCTCTTCCCTCTGGCGCCGCCGGCTGGCCGGCGGCGGCGGAGCGGGCGGGCGCCCGGCGATCAGCGGCGCCGGCGGCCACGGCGCGGTCGGCGATTCGGGCGGCGCCCGTTCGGCGGGCCCGGACGCGATGCGCGACCCGCCGAAGGAATGGAGCAAGGTCGACGAAGCTTCCGACGAAAGCTTCCCGGCCAGCGACCCGCCGGCGATCAATCCGCACGTGGATTGACTAAATTCCTCCCCGAGCTTGCCTCGGGGAGGGGGACCGCGACGCGAAGCGTCGTGGTGGAGGGGAATTCGGAGTCAGGACTGCCCCTCCACCAGGCTTCGCCCTGCGGCTGCTTCGCAGCCGGTTCCGGCTCTCTGCATGCCGCCGGCATGCTGACCCGCCTACACCCCCCTCCCCCAGCAAGCTGGGGGAGGAGTTCCATTCATCGCGGCGCATCCCGATCCGGCCCGTCCCTGAAGATCGTTTCCCTCGCCGCCCTCAGCTCGCGGATCGAGGCCGCCGTGGCGGCGCCCCAGACGAGGTGGACCCCGATCATCAGCAGGTTGCGCCGCGCCGGATGCTCCGTCGCCGGATCGAGCGTCCGGACCGCCGGGATCCAGCCCATGTAGCTGGCGAGCCAGACGGCGACGCCCGCGGCCGCGCCGGTCCGCTTCTTCGGATCCGGGTTCAGCGCGGCGATGAGCGCGCCCATCGCCGCGCCATAAGCGAAATGCGCCGCGGTGGTGACGTCCTTGGCCGCCTCGCCGGCGAGCGGCAGGCCGAGCTGCTTCGAGCCCAAATCGACGATCTCGCGCGGAGTCAGCGGGTATTGCTCCTCCTCCGGCAGGCGCCTGTGGAGCCGCCGCATCGCCGCCGTCATCGCCATGGTGCCGGCGAATCCGGCGATGGCTCCGATGAGGAGACGGCTGGTCAGCTTCGGATTGTCGTTCTTCAAAGGTCGATCTCCGGCCGGGCGATCATCAGCCAGAAAATGGCGAGCACCGCCGCGAAAGCGGGGAAGCCGAAGGCGAACCACCAGCGGACCAGCCGGTGATATTGCTCCGGCAGGGCCGCGCCCGATTCCGCCGCCGCCGCGGCGAGCGCCCGCATCCGGCTTTGCATCCACACCACCGGCAGCCAGAAGGCGCCGGTGAAGAGGTAGAGGGCGATGGACGCGACGATCCACCCCTCCGCCAGCGAATAGCCGGCGATCCGGGCGAGCATCAACCCGGTCACCGGCTGCGCCACGACCGCGGTGGCGGTGAAGAGATAATCGGCGATAACGACGATCCGCGCGACCGCGGCAATGACCCTGACGTCGCCCGTGCGGTGCGCCATCAGCATGAAGAACGCGATTCCCGCCCCCGTGCCGAGAAGCACCGTCGCCCCGATCACGTGCAGCCATTTGAGCAGGAAATAGGCCGTCATCTTTCGTCCAGGATCGCGAAGCAGAGGAGGTTGAGCGCGAGGATCGGCCAGATCTTCATCATCGGCCCGAGCGGATCCGACCACAGCTCCGGAAGCAGGATCGTGCCGGCGACGATGTAGAACAGGGAGACGCCGAGCGCCGCCCACAGGCCCAGCCTCGCCGTCGGCCGCCAGGCGATGGCGCAGGCGACCGCGATGTCGGTGAGCGCGCCCGCG
>DASVTA010000205.1:0-4447 GCA_036387815.1 Allosphingosinicella sp. | reverse complement strand
GTAGTGCTCAGGCTTCTGCCACATACCCCTCCACCATGCTTCGCATGGTCCCCCTCCCCATGCTGCGCATGGGGAGCAAATCATGCCCCCGCCTGCCAGGCCCGGATGGCGTCGCTGGGCGCCACCAGCATCAGCACGTTCAAGGTCAGATTGTCCCGGATGATCGCCAGCGTCAGAAGCTCGAACGCGGCCGCCAGGAGCAGGGTCGCCGGCACCGGCAACCGCCGCGCGAGCGCGAAGCCGACGACCATCCACCCGACATCGGCGGCCGAGTTGATGACGCTGTCGCCGTTATAGCCAAGGGCCATCGTCGCCTCCCTGTAGCGCTCGATGATCCATCGGCTGTTCTCGAGCAGCTCCCATCCCGCCTCAATCAGAACCGCGCCGATCAGCCGGTCGCCCGGCGGGTTGCGGCGAAGGCACAGCCAGCCGAGCCAGTAGAACAGGAAGCCGTGGATGATGTGGCTGGGCGTATACCAGTCGGCGAGATGCTGGCTGTTGTCGGGGCCGTTGACGGTGCCGACCCAAAGCTTGACGTCGCCGCAGGTGCAGATCGGCGGACGGCCCATCCACAGGAGGATGAGGGCCATGACGGCCACCAGTCCGAGCGATGCGAACCAATAGGCGCGGCGGACGTGAGGAACGCTCATGCCGTCCATCCCGGCGAGCCTACCGTCATCCCGGCGAAAGCCGGGACCTCGACGAGATTGGCCGCCGCGCATGGCCTCGCCGAGGCCCCGGCCTTCGCCGGGGTGACGTGGGTCATCGCACCATCTCCCCCAGCTTGAGCACGGTTCGCCAGTTGCGGCCGGTCGCTGGGGATCCGCAGGCCTTGTCGATCCAAGCGGGCGTGATCCTGGAGGCGCCGACTCCTTCGGGAAAGTGAAACCACAGCGCCCCGCCCGCCGACTTGACGAACTCCCCTCCCTGCGCCCGCTCCATCAGCTTGCCGGCGGCATCCGGCGCCAGCGGCCGCTTTGTGACGAACAGCAGGAGCCGGTTCGGCTCGTCCCGAGCCGCCTCGGGAAAAGGATTGGCGGCCTCATAGGCCGACCATTGGCCGGCATCGCGCACCATCACCGGCACTTCGAATGCGAAGCGGTTCCGAAGGGCCGCTTCCAGCTCCGCCTCGAGCGGCTCCGGTCCGGCCGGTGCGGAGAAGACGACGTTCCCGCTCTGGATATAGGTCTCGACATCCCCCCAGCCGAGGTCCGCGCACAGGCCGCGAAGCTCCGCCATCGGCAGTTTGCGGCCGCCGACGTTGACGGCTCGGAGAAGGGCGATGAGACGGGCCATGTCCCTACCTGCTTGACGCATGGCGGCTCGGCAAGCCAGTAGCGCGCATGGAAATCGCAAGCGCCTTCCAGCGGCGGGGCCTCCTCTTCGTCCTGTCCAGCCCAAGCGGCGCCGGCAAGTCGACGATCGCCCGAATGCTTCTCGAGGCCGACGACGGAGTCGCCATGTCGGTCTCGGCGACGACACGGCCCATTCGGCCGGGCGAGGTCGACGGCCGCGATTATCACTTCGTGGACGACAAGGGCTTCGATTCCCTGGTCGCCGCCGGCCATTTCCTCGAATGGGCGCACGTCTTCGGCCACCGCTACGGCACCTTGAAGAGCGAGGTGCTCAAGACGATCGAAGGCGGCCGCGACGTTCTGCTCGATATCGACTGGCAGGGCACCCAGCAACTGAAGCAGGTCGATCCGGACATCGTCCGGGTCTTCATCCTGCCGCCGTCGATGGAGGAGCTGGAGCGCCGCCTGCGAACCCGCGGCACCGACAGCGACGACGTCATCCGCCGGCGGATGGAGCGGGCCGCGGCCGAGATCAGCCACTGGGCCGAATATGACTATGTGCTGATCAACAACGATGCCGGGAAATGCCGCGAGCTCGTCCACAACATCCTCAAGGCCGAGCGGCTCAAGGCGACGCGCAGGGTCTTCCTCCACGATTTCGTCCGCCAGCTGACGGCCTGACCTTGCCCCCGCCCGGATTGAGCGTAGGGTTCGCCGGCAACAAAGGGGATGCACATGATACGAACCGTGATCGGCGGACTCGTCGCGGGGATCGTTATCTTCGTGATCGGTTTCATCTTCTGGGCGACCCCTCTGGGCGAGCTTGCCTATTCGAAGGCGGACGACGCGCAAAACGCCGCGGTGCAGGCCTCGCTCGCCCAGAACTTGAGCGCCAGCGGCACCGGAACCTACATCATCCCCGCCCACAGCAGCGCCGCCGGAGCGGTGCTCTACGCTAAGGGTCCGATCGCGACCGTCCATTTCAACACTCGGGGCTACTCGCCTGACGACATGTCGGCCATCCTTCCGGGATTGATTGTCGCGGGGATCGCCGGGCTTCTGATTGCCTTCGGCCTGGCGGCCGTGGGCGGCCGGCCCTTCGCCGACCTGGCGCGGCTCGTCGTCTGCTTCTCCCTCGGCTTCACGGTCTGGGAACTTCTTGGCTCGCCCATCTTCAACCACTATGGCTGGGGACACTGGATCTATGCCTTCATCGCCGAGTCGGTGGCGCTGATCGTCGCCGGGCTGGTCGTGGCGCGATGGTTCGTGACGCACCATGGGGCCGAAAGGGTCGACCAGGCGCAAACCGCTCATCCTGAGTAAAAATTACAGAAGCGTAAGGAACAGGTAGGCCGCCTCGAACTCGCGGCGCCGGTTCTCGAGGGAAGCGGCCGCGAGAGGGTCGGCGCCCCATTGCTCTGCCTGCCAGGCTTCGTCGAGCATGGCCGCGTCCCAGGCGGTCTCGAGACCGATCGCCCCCTCGGCGAGCGCGAGCGCTATGATCAGCGAGCCGGCGATGGTGACCAGAGGCGCCAGGCCGGCAAGCTGGAAAGCGCTGCGGGCGGCGACGGCGAGGCGGAGCCGCTCGACGGTCTCGGGCGGCTGCCGCCGGTGCATGACTCCCGCCGTGGTCTCGATCTCGATCGCGAAGCGGGTCCGCGCCCAGTCGAGCAGCGGGTCCCAGAGCCGGCTCTGACGCTCGATCAGCGATCGAGGCCCGTCCGCACGGTAGCAGAGGAGGTCGCTCTCGCCATATTCTGCGAGCGTGGCGGCGAAGGGGGCCGGATCGGGGGCGACCCTGTCGACGGCGGCATTGGCGAGGCCGGTGAGCGGCATCGAGCGGGGGTCTATCTGATCGCCCTGGCCGTTCCATTCCGCGGCGATCGCCTCGGCCAGTTCCTCCGTCGGCACGCGCAGCAGCGCTCGCCCCGGCGTTCGCACCGGGCGCGCGTCGAGCATGATCCCGACTCCGCCCTCCTCGGGCAAGACGGCCGCCTGCTTGTAGAAGCGCTTCATGGCCCGGGCGGGGTCCTCCACCGCGCTGCAAGCCATTTCGGCCCCCAGAAGCTGGCGACAAGGCCCGCCAGGGTCAGCGGAAGCCCCACCACCAGCGTCCCGCCTTCGACGAGGACGTTGCCGTGCCAGATCGCGAGGCCGATCAGAACCACGACCGTGCCCCCGATACGGACCAGGTTTACGGCGATGAAGCGGTTGCGCCAGAGGGTCTCGTCGTCCTGTGGGGTCATGGCAGAGCCTTCATCCTCATCGTCGCCGCCATATCGCGTTGGCCCCGCTCGGCAAGGGCGTCGGCGATCCGGTCGCGCACCGCCTGCGGCTTGTCCTGGTCGACCTTCGCGGTGCCGCGCCACTCCGCGACCTTCATCTCGAAGCCGCCGATCGCCTTGAGCAGCCCCTCGAAACGCCCCTCGCTCATCTTCGCGCGGGTCCAAGGCGGCTTGGGCGTCAGGCGGGCTTCCTGGTCGGCGGACATGTCATCGAGGAGCCGTACCAAGGCTCGGGAATCGAGTGGCCGGACCGGCCCCTCCAGCTCGACGGCGATATAGTTCCAGGTCGGCACCCGATCCTCCAGCCCATACCATTCGGGGCTGATATAGGCATGCGGACCAGAGGCGACGAATAGCGCCTGCGCGCCTTCCAGCAGGGTGTCGTGGACGGCGTTGCCGCGCGAGACGTGTAAAAGAAGCCGGTCGCCGTCGATGAGGACCGGCACGTGAACCGACCGGGGCCCGTCGGTGGTCGAGACGAAAAGGACGCCGAAGCCGAGATCGCGCACCAGCGCAGCCATCGCTTCGCGGTCGCCGATATGAAACTTCCCGTTGGGGTGCATCAGTTGAACTCCCCTCTCCCGCTTTTCGCGGGAGAGGAGGGGCCCAAGCGGAGCTTGGGAGGTGAGGGTCTGTACCGCAGACTCGGCAAGACCCTCACCTCCCACCGCCTGCGGCGGCGGGCCCCTCCTCTCCCGCGAAAAGCGGGAGAGGGAAATACATCCCTAAGCGGCATTGCTTCGGCGCGGCTGGCTCTCGTTCTCGACCCAGTCCAGCAGCACGGTCAAGACCCGGCGCACGGCCGCTTCCTGCTCGTCGATCCGGGCTTCGATCGCCGCGATCCGGCGCTCGAGCGAGGAATCGGCC
>DASVTA010000204.1:0-2902 GCA_036387815.1 Allosphingosinicella sp. | reverse complement strand
AGCAGGCTGATCCGGTTGAGCGCCCGCTCGAGCCGCTTGGTGGTCCTCACGATCCCGACATAATCCCACATGAAGCGGCGGATCTCGCGCCAGTTGTGATGGACGACCACCTCTTCGTCGGAATCGGTGACCCGGCTCTCGTCCCAGGGCCGGATGGCGGGGGGCGGCGGAAGGTCGCTCCAGCCGGCGTTGATATGCTCCGCCGCCGCGACTCCGAAGACGAGGCATTCGAGCACCGAGTTGGAGGCGAGGCGATTGGCGCCGTGGAGCCCCGACATGGTCACTTCGCCCGCCGCATACAGGCCCTCGACGTCGGTTCGCCCGTCGAGATCGGTCATCACTCCGCCGCAGGTGTAATGGGCGGCGGGGACGACGGGGATCGGCTCGCGGGTGATGTCGATCCCGATGTCCGGCTCGGCGAGGCGGGCGGCGATGGTCGGGAAGTGCTCCCGGACGAACTCCGGGTCGCGGTGGCTGATGTCGAGATGGACGAAATCGAGGCCCAGGCGCTTCAATTCGTGGTCGATCGCCCTTGCGACGATGTCGCGGGGCGCCAGCTCCTCGCGCGGATCGAAGCGCTTCATGAACCGGCGCCCGGTGGTCGGGAGCTTGAGCATTCCCCCCTCGCCCCGCATCGCCTCGGTGATCAGGAAGTTCTTGACGTCATGGTGGTAGAGGCAGGTCGGGTGGAACTGGTTGAACTCCATGTTCGCCACCCGGCATCCCGCCCGCCAGGCCATCGCGATCCCGTCGCCGGTCGAGCCGCGCGGATTGGTCGAATAGAGCCAGGCCCGGCTCGCCCCGCCGCTGGCGAGGATGGTGGCGCGGCCGGTGAACAGCTCCACCCGGCCCGACTCCCGATCGAGGGCGTAGACGCCCCTCACCCGCTTGTCCTCGGCCCCGGAAACGGTGTGGCGGCCGGTGACGAGATCGATGGCGACCCGGTTGGGGATGAGCTCGATATTGGGATGTGCGGCCGCCGCGGCTTCGAGAGCCTGCTGGACGGCCCAGCCGGTCGCGTCGGCGACGTGGACGATCCGGCGGTGGCTGTGTCCTCCCTCGCGGGTGAGGTGCCAGCCGGCCTCCTCGCCCTTGTTGAAGGGGACTCCGAGCGCCGCCAGCCGCTCGATCGCCGCGGGAGCGTTCTCGACGACGAACTCCACGGTCCCGCGGCGGTTGAGCCCGGCGCCGGCGACGATCGTGTCCTCGATATGGCTTTCGAACGTATCGCCGGTCTCGAGCACGGCGGCGATCCCGCCCTGAGCATAAGCGGTCGAGCCCGACGAAATGGCGCCCTTGGCGAGCACCGCGACCTTGAGTTCGGGCGCGAGGGTGAGCGCGGCCGAAAGTCCGGCGGCGCCGGAGCCGATCACGACGACGTCGAAATCGTGGTTCACCCCGCCGCGTCCGACGCCCGGGTGAGGTTGAGGAACACGTCCTCCAGATCCGCCTCGCGGGTGGAGACGTCGACGATCCCGAGACCGTCGCGCTGCAGGGCGGCGAGCACCTCGCCGGCATTCACCTTGTCCTTGCGGTAGGTGATGGCGAGGGTGCGCTCCCCCATCAGGTCGATCTTCTCGAAGCATCCGGCGTCGGGAAGGGCGGCGATGTCCCGGTCGACCGTCACCTCGACGGCTTTCTCCTGCGCCATTCCAACGAGGGTTCGGGTGGTCTCGTTGGCGATGAGGCGGCCGTGATTGATGATCGCGATCCGGTCGCACAGGTTTTCGGCTTCCTCGAGATAATGCGTGGTGAGGACGATCGTCACGCCTTCCTCGTTGAGCTGGCGGACATAGGCCCACAGCTGCTGGCGAAGCTCGATGTCGACCCCGGCGGTCGGCTCGTCGAGGACGAGGATCGGCGGCGAATGCACCATCGCCTTGGCGACCAGCAGGCGCCGCTTCATTCCTCCCGAAAGCGTTCGGGAATAGGCCTCCGCCTTGTCCTCCAGCCGGACGGCGCGCAGCAGCGCGTCGGTGCGCCGCCGCTCCTTGGGCACGCCGTAGAGGCCGGCCGTGATCTCCAGCGTCTCGCGCGGCGTGAAGAAGGGGTCGAAGACCAGCTCCTGCGGGACGATCCCGATCGACGCCTTCGCGTTGCGTGGGTGCCGGTCGATGTCGAAGCCCCAGATGTTGACGCTGCCGGCGCTCTTGTTGACCAGCCCGGCGAGGATGTTGATCAGGGTCGACTTGCCGGCGCCGTTCGGGCCGAGCAGTCCGAATATCTGGCCCTGAGGCACATCCAGGCTCACCCCTTCGAGCGCCCTTTTGCCGCCCGCATAGGTCTTCTGGAGATCGACGATGGAGATAGCCGCTGAGGTCATCGGCCGCGCTTTAGCGGCTGGGGCCGGCAAAGCATAGGAGCAGCCGCCGATCAAAGTTGAACATTGACTCAAGTTTCATCTTCCGGCATTGCCGTGCCCGGGCCGCACCGAGACTCCGTCAACGGAGCGCGCGGCCGGGGGAGAGGGGTTGAGGCACTTCACGGCATCGGACGGCGCTCGGATCGCCTATTCGGACGAGGGCGATGGCCGTCCGCTCCTGCTCCTGCACGGGCTGATGGCCGATTCCGGCTTCTTCAGCCGGCAGCGCGAGCTGGCCGGATCTTTCCGGATCGTCGCCGTCGATCTGCGCGGCCACGGCCGGTCGCCGGCGGGACCGGTTCCTCCGACCATCCCCCTGCTCGCCGAAGATATCGAAGGCCTGGCCCGAGAGCTGGACCTGCGCGACTCGGTCGCGATCGGATGGTCGCTGGGGGCGGCGGTGCTCTGGCGCGTGCTCTCCGGACCGGAATCGCCCCGATTCGCGGGCTCGGTGGTGGTCGACATGACTCCGAGGGTGCTGAACGACCGGGATTGGGATCTCGGCCTCTCCAGGGAAATTTGCGAGGCGCGCAGCCAGTC
>DASVTA010000203.1:0-2141 GCA_036387815.1 Allosphingosinicella sp. | reverse complement strand
GGGACGGAGAACCGCATCACCATCGCCCGCACCGACTATAACCAGGCGGTTCAGAATTATAACACCCGCATCCGCACCTTTCCGGACGTGATCGGCGCCAAGATCTTCTACGGCGCGGAGCCGATGGTTCCGTTCCAGGCGACGACGCCCGGAGCGGAAGGGGCTCCGAAGGTTGATTTCGGCAACGGCGCGTAAGCCCGAGAGAATGATCCTCCTCCGGCTTCTGCTTTTACTCTGGCTTGCGGCAGGATCACCCGCTTACGCGCAGCAATTTCCGAAGCTGACGGGCCGCGTCGTCGACAATGCCAACCTGCTGAGCCCCTCCGACGAGGCGGCGCTGACGCAGAAGCTGGAGGGGCTGGAGACGGCGAGTTCGCGGCAGCTTGTGGTGGCGACGGTGCCGGACCTGCAGGGCTATCCGATCGAGGAATTCGGCTACCGGCTCGGCCGCTCCTGGGGGATCGGGCAGAGCGAGGCGAATAACGGCACAATCCTGCTCGTCGCGCCGAATGACCGGAAGGTGCGGATCGAGGTGGGATACGGGCTTGAGCCGATCCTGACCGACGCGCTGTCGAGCCTGATCATCCAGAACCAGATCCTGCCCCGCTTCCGCGAAAAGGACTTTGCTGGCGGCATCAACGCGGGAACGGACGCGATCATCCAGCAGCTCCAGGCACCGCCGGAGCAGGCGGAGCAGCGGGCGCTCGAGGCGGCGCAACAGCAACGTGCGCAGCAGAGTCGGGGCAGCGGCGGCGGCTCGATCTTTCCCTTGCTCTTCTGGGGCTTCATCCTGCTCTTCGTCATCCTGCCGATGTTCCGCGGCGGGCGGCGCGGGCGCAAATATAGGCGCCGAGGCGGCTTCCCGATCATCCTCTGGGGACCGGGCATGGGCGGCGGCGGCGGCGGCGGCGGCTTCGGTGGGTTCGGCGGCGGTGGCGGAGGAGGCGGCTTTGGCGGCTTCTCCGGCGGCGGTGGCTCATTCGGCGGCGGCGGCGCGTCGGGGGGGTGGTGATGCTGAAATTCACGCCCGACGATCACAGGCTCGTCACCGAAGCGGTGACCCGCGCCGAACAATCCAGCGACGCCGAGATCGTGACCATCGTCGCGGAGAAGTCCGACAGCTATCACGATGTCGGCCTCCATTACGCGGTGCTTGCGATGCTGCTCGTGCCGGCCGCGCTCGCGCTCTTGCCGCAATCTTGGATCGATTGGGGGACCGGGCTCTTCCTTGGCTGGAATGCCGCGCCGACACGGGGGCTGCTCATGGTGTTCCTGTTCGCAAAGCTCGCCGCCGTCTTCCTCCTCGTGCGTTATGCGCTTGCCTATATGCCGCTGCGGATGGCGCTCACTCCGGGCTCCACGAAGAGCCGCAGGGTCCGCCGACGGGCGGTCGAGCATTTCCGAGTTGGCGCCGAGCGGCGGACTGTCGGGCGCGTCGGCATCCTCCTCTATTTGTCGCTCCGAGAGCGGCGAGCTGAGATCGTGGCGGACGAGGCGATCGTCGGAAGGGTCGCTCCGGAGCTTTGGGGCGAGGCGATGGCCGACCTTATCGAGGAAGTGAAAGCCGGCCGGCCCGGCGCGGGAATGGCGAAGGCGGTTGAGGATATCGGCGCCGTCCTCACCGAACATTTTCCGAAGACGGCGGCGGACCGAAACGAGCTTCCGGACCGTTTGATCGAGCTGTGACGGACGCCCCTGAGACGCCCTATGAGGGCAAATATATCAAGGTGACGAAGCAGGGGACGTGGGAGTGGGTTTCCCGCACCCGCGGCGTCAGCGCGGCCGTGATCCTAGCGGTCGATGACGGGCATGTGATCCTGGTCGAGCAATATCGAGTGCCGCTCGGCCGCAAATGCCTGGAGCTGCCCGCCGGCTTGGTCGGCGACGAGCAGGAGGGCGAGGGATTTCAGACGGCGGCGATCCGGGAGCTGGAGGAGGAGACGGGCTATCGCGCGGAGCGGATGGTGGACCTGGGGCGCTTCCATGCCTCGCCTGGAATGTCGTCCGAAGGCTTCAGTCTATTTCGGGCGGAGGGACTGACGAAGGTTGGCGAGGGCGGCGGCGTCGAGGCGGAGGACATCCTCGTCCACTGCGTTCCGATCGGCGAGGTGCCTGCATTCGTGGAGCGCAAGCGGGCCGAG
>DASVTA010000202.1:0-6346 GCA_036387815.1 Allosphingosinicella sp. | reverse complement strand
CCCGCCGAAGGCGGCCGAAACTCCGACTCGGCGAAAGTCTCGCTACGCTCGCCTACCCACCCCCAGCCCCTCCCTTCCAGGGAGGGGAGTTCAATCGAAGCGCGGGCGCCTCTTTCTCCCCTTCCTGGAAAGGGAGGGGTTGGGGGTGGGTGCCGTCGAGGCACTCGGCGGCCCTGTGCAGGATCGCTTCGGCCACGCCTTCCGGATTTGCGTTCACCTCGCTGTTCCAGAAGCGGATGACGGTCCACCCTTGCGCCTCAAGATGGCGGGTGCGGGCTTCGTCGCAGGACGAACCAATGTGCTGGCTTCCGTCGATCTCCACGACCAGCCTCGCTTGGCGGCAGGCGAGGTCGGCGACGTACGGCTCGATGGCAAGTTGACGCGTAATTTCGGACGGTAACGGGAGAGAAGGCGCCACAAAATGCGTTCCTGCTCGGTCGCATGCGTGCGCAAGGCGTGGGCTCGAGCGGTGAGGCGGCGTGGAACTCGGCGGCCGGGCATGCGGGAGATGATATCGAGGCGCCGGCGGGACCCAAAATTCGGATAGGCCGCGAGTAACGCGCTCCGCGCCTGCCTGCCGCTCAACCCTCCCTTTTCAGGGAGGGGAGTTCCTAATTCGGCTCCACCTCCACCGCCAGCGGGCCCTTGCGGCCGGCGGCGATTCGGGCGCGGAGGGGCTGGTCGGGGGTGAGGTCCGCAAGTCCGCCGCGGCGGACCGTCTCCATGTGGACGAAGATATCCTGGTCGTCCTGTTCCTCGCGCACCAGGAAGCCGTAGCCCTTGAGCCGGTTGAACCATTTGACCCGGACGCGCTCGAACTCGCCGGCCTCGTCGAGCAGGGCCGACGGATCGACCCGTTCCGCCGCGCTCGCGCCGGAGGGGCGTTGCGGCTCGGGCATGACCGCCTGGCTGAGGTCGATCGACAGGACCCGCCGGGCCTGGAGGCCGCGTTCCTGCTCGGCGACCAGGCACTCGACCACGGCGCCTTCCGGAAGGCTGCGCCGGTCATGCTCCTTGAGGACGCTGAAGTGGACAAGGATGTCGCCCTGGGCCTCATCGCTGACCAGGAAGCCGAAGCCCCGGGTGGCGTCGAACCATTTCATCGTGCCGGTGAGCCTGACGAGAGCCTCGTCCTCCGGGCGCGGGGCGTCGGCCGCGCCGTCGGTCTCCGGCCCGTCGCTTCCAGCTGACACGTCCCGTCGCGACGTCATTAACGGCCGATCCACCACATGAACCGCCGTGACTATCACGGCTTCTGCGGATTTGTGAACCGTTTACGACTGTTTTTATGGGACGTCGGCCTCGGGCAGGTCGTCGGGGGTGGTGCCGAGCACCTGCCGGACCTGCTCCAGCCGGTGCCCGGCCCGAAGCATCGCCGCCGCCGCTCTGTCCCGGCCGGCCCGGTCCGGGGCGCTGGCCGCATAGGGGCCGAGCCGCCGGCGGCGAGCGAAACGGTGGGCGGCGGCCAGCGCCTCCTCCTCCGAAATGTCCTTCGCCTCGGCCGAATCCTCCTCGGCGATCCCGGCGCTCCTCAGCGCGTCGCGAACGCGCCGCTCGCCGTAGCCGCGCCTGAGCAGCGAGGCGGCCCGGGCGGAGGCGAACCCGCGATCGTCGACGTAGCCGAGCTCGGCGAAGCGTTCGACGAGCCGTTCCACGGGCGGTTCGCCTTCCCCGCTCCAGCCCCGCTCCTTCAGCTTTCGGAAAAGATAGGCGGCGAGCTTCGAGCGGGTGGTCGCATAGCGGCCGGCATAGAAGAGGCCGAGCCGCTCGAGCCCTTCTGCATCGAGGGGCGGGCGGGGGCTTTTGTCGGGTCCGGATCTCACGCGCCATGATTGTGCCACAGTCGGTCCCGATTATAAACGCGTACCTCTCCCGTCCCGGGGGAGGGCCCCGTGCGTAACCACCGGAGAGGATCCGCCACACCCGTGCCCGAGACTTTGGTCCCGACGCCGACCGCGGACGATCTGCCGCGCCGCTTTGCCGATTTCGAGACGCTTGGCGAGGCGCTCGATTATGCGGCCACGGGCGCGCGCGGCCTCAACTTCCACGATCCGCGCGGAGTGCTGGTGCGCCCCTACCCCTATCGCGAGCTGCGCCGGGACGCCCTCGCGGCGGCCCATCGCCTGATCGCGGCGGGCGTGAAGCCGAAGGACCGGATCGCGATCGTCGCGGAAACCAGCCCGGAATTCGCCGCTCTCTTCTTCGGCGCCGTCTATGCGGGCGCCTGGCCGGTCCCGCTGCCGCTGCCCACCTCCTTCGGCGGGCGCGATTCCTATATCGACCAGCTCAAGGTCCAGCTCGGAAGCGCGGATCCCACCCACCTCTTCTACCCGGGCGAGCTCGCGGCCATGGCGGGCGCGGCGGCCGAGGCGGCCGGGGTCGCGGGGCTGTGCTGGGAAAGCTTCGGCGAGCGCGACGCTCCCCCCGCCGCTCTTCCGAAATCGGCCCCGGACGATATCTGCTATCTTCAATATTCGAGCGGCTCGACCCGCTTCCCGCACGGCGTCGCGGTCACCCACCGCGGCCTCCTCAACAACCTCGCCGCGCACAGCCACGGAATGGAGGTGATCGAGACGGACCGGTGCATCTCCTGGCTGCCCTGGTATCACGACATGGGGCTTGTCGGCTGCCTGCTCTCGCCGATGGCGAACCAGATCTCGACCGATTATCTCAAGACCGAGGATTTCGCCCGGCGTCCGCTCGCCTGGCTCGATCTCATCACCCGCAACGAAGGCACGACCGGAAGCTACGCTCCGACCTTCGGCTACGACATCTGCGCCCGCCGGGTCTCGAGCCAGACCAACGTCGCCGAGCGCTTCGACCTGTCGCGCTGGCGGATCGCGGGCAACGGCGCCGACATGATCCGGCCCGACGTCATGCAGGCCTTCGTCGACGCCTTCGCGCCCGCGGGCTTCAGCGCCAAGAGCTTCTGCCCGAGCTACGGCCTGGCCGAAGCCACGCTGGCGGTGACGATCATGCCTCCCGGCGAGGGGATCGTCGTCGAGCTGGTCGAGGAAACCACGCTTTCCGGCGACGGCAAGATGCACCGCGACCGGCCCCAGCGCTACCGCGCGATCGTCAATTGCGGAAAGCCGGCGCGCGACATGGAGATCGAGATCCGCGACGAGGACGGCGGGACTCTGGGCAACCGGGAGATCGGCAAGGTCCACTGCCGCGGCCCATCGGTCATGGTCGGCTATTTCCGCGACGAGGAGGCCACGCAAGCCTGCCTCGATCCGGACGGTTGGCTGGATACCGGCGACATGGGCTATCTGTCGGACGGCTATCTCTACATCGTCGGCCGCGCCAAGGACATGATCATCATCAACGGCAAGAACCACTGGCCCCAGGACATCGAATGGGCGGTGGAGCAGCTTCCCGGCTTCAAGGCGGGGGACATCGCCGCTTTCTCGATCACCACTCCGGGCGGCGAGGAGACTCCCGCCGTTCTCGTCCAGTGCCGAACCTCGGACGCCGAGGAGCGCGCCCGGCTCCGCGACATCATCCGCGAGCGGGTCCGGGCGATCACGGGAATGAACTGCGTCATCGAGCTCGTGCCGCCGCGGACGTTGCCGCGGACGTCATCGGGCAAGCTCTCGAGGGCGAAGGCGCGCAGCCTGTACCTGACGGGCGAGATCCAGCCCTACGACATCGCCGCCTAGATCCTCCCCGAGCTTGCTCGGGGAGGGGGACCGCGCGAAGCGCGGTGGAGGGGTAACTGGCACCGGTCTCACCGGAAACAAAGAGCCGTCACGCTATATATGTTTCCCAAGGCCGCTCCTGGCCACCCGACCGGCGTAAAATGATATCGTCACTGTTCACGGTCCCCGATCCGGGGATCCATCTCGATCTAGCCGTTCGAATTCGCGCTTGTCGATCATGACGCCTGGGCTCAAAAGTCCGAGGAAGCCGGGAGCAGGATATCGAAGGGGGATTTCGATGGGGCGGCGTGGTTCAGCCATTGTTGGTCTTCTTCTTGCGCTCGCCTCATGCGGCAAGAAGGCCGATCCCGAACCCGCCGCCGTCAACGCGCTGGACAATGTCGCCGCGTTCCTCACTCCGGCGGCGGATCCGAACGACCCCAACCGGCGCGATGCGGTGCTCGGCCTGTCCGGCACCGAGGCGCAACTGGGAGCGGTGCGTCCCGATTGCTCCGCCTTTCCCCTGGCCACCGGTCCCCGAAGCCTGCTGGGCCTGACGCCCGGCATGACCCTTCCGCAGGCGAGCTCAACCCTGCGCTGTCAGTTTCCGGACATGAAGCATTACGATACCAAGGAAGTCTACTACCACTCGTTCACGGGGATAAGGCACGGGCCGAACGTTCGAATGAGCTTCGGCGTGCAGATCCCGGCGACGTCGAGCCGGCCGACCCAGCAGATCGACGTCTACCTCGCGGGCGGGATGAACCGGGAGCGCGTATTCGCGATTCGGACCGAGGCTTTCTACGGCGATTCGAACCGTGTCCCGATCGAAACCGTCACCAAGGCGGTGGCCGACAGATACGGGCCGCTGGATCCGAGATATTACGGCGATTATTCGCACGCCGCGGGGGATCCGGGCGGGCAGGCGGTCTACTCGGGCCTCGGCCAGCCTGCCGATCCGTTCTGCATGAGCTTCATCGGCACCGATTATCTCAACCCCGACAGCGGCGGGTATAACGAGATGAACATACCTTGGGAGAAGGCCGGGGCGTGCGGGACCAAGCTCTATTACAAACCGGTCGCCCGGGAGGGCCTCGCCGAGAAGATGAAGCTTCTGCTGATCGATTTCAGCCTCCTCCCGGCCCTCCATGCCCAGGAAGTGGCCGATGCCGAACGCGCCTCTAATCAGGCTCGCGACGCCGAGATGGAAAATGCCAAGCGAAACGCGGAACGAGGCGCAGCGCCCCGTCTTTAGGGCTTCTCCCCCTTTCCTCCGCGATCTCTGCGTCTCGGCGGCAATGTAAGCAAAGGGTTCGCGCAGAGGCGCGGAGGAAGGAACAGGAGGGTGACCGCCCTGGGCGGCAGGCAAACCGTGACAGTATACGTACACCGCCGCGGCGTGCCTCCGGGTAAACAGTGACAGTAGATTCACGCCGGGCCGTGCCGCACGCGGCTGCCCTTGATTGCATACCGTCACGGCTTGCTCAGTGCCGAAGGCTGCGCACAATATCCCGCGGCGCCCGCCCGCCCGCCCTTGACCAGGTCCGCCCGCCGCGCCACCCAAGCTCGATGATATCGGAGCTACCGATCGGCCTCGCGCTGCGAAGATTCCGGCGGCTCAACGCCGTCAAGCAGAGCGCCGTCGCCGAGAGGCTCGGAGTCTCTCAGGGATGCGTGTCGCGGTGGGAGAGCGGGGCGCACAGGCCGGATCCGGCGCAGCGGGATCGGATCGTCCGGCTGATCTGCGCGTCGGCGGGCAACGATCGGGATTCGGGGCTCAAGCGGCTGGTCGAGAGTTCGCGCCACCCTGTCCACCTGATCTGCGATTCGACCCACCGGCTTCTCGCCGCTTCCCGAAGCCGTGCGGCGAGCTGGGGGATCGACCTTTCCGAGCTCGTCGGCCGGTCCCTGTGGCCCTTCGCCAGCCCCGAGATCGAAGCCGCGGAGGCGGGGCTTTCCGGGAGCGGCTGGTTCGAGCGGCCCTATCAGGCTCTCGAGCTGCGCACCGGCGGCAACGGCCGGTCCGACGTCCCTGTGCCGCCCGGGCGGGTGCTGTGGGAAACGCTCCCGCTCGCCGATGGCCGGGTGGGCCGGCTGACGACGACGATCGGCTGACGGGCGCGCATAATTTATTCCTCCCGTCCGCCCGGCGGGGCGCGATAGGACGACGCAATGAGCAGCGACCGACCGATCGATCCGGGGCGGCTGGAGGGCATGATCGACTTCCTCCAGTCGGCCGCCGCGCTGAAGGACACGCTTCGGACGGGCAGGACCGCGAGCGGCCGCCGCGAGAGCAGTGCCGATCACAGCTGGCGCCTGTGCCTGATGGCAATGCTTCTGGCGGATGACCTCGAGGGCGTGGATCTCGTCCGGCTGCTTCAGCTGTGCGTGGTCCACGATCTCGCCGAAGCCGTCACCGGAGACGTTCCGGCGCCCTGCCAGGCGGCTGGCGACGGCCGCAAGGAACGCGAGCGCGACGCGCTTCGCCAGCTGTGCGGGACCCTTCCGGAGGACCTTCGGCAGCGCATCCAGGCCCTGTGCGCGGAATATGACGCCGGCGCCTCGCCGGAGAGTCTGATAGCCAAGGGCTTGGACAAGATCGAGACGATGCTTCAGCACCTCATCGGCGCCAACCCGCCCGGCTTCGACTACCGGTTCAACCTCAGTTACGGACGCCGGGTTACCGACCGCCACCCCATCCTTCG
>DASVTA010000201.1:0-6388 GCA_036387815.1 Allosphingosinicella sp. | reverse complement strand
ATGGCGTTGCAGATCACCGTGTCGGCCTGCACGACGCCCGAGAATTTCGACATTCCCGCATCGACCGTCACCATTCCGGCCGAAACCGCGACCTGGCTGGCCTTGACCGTCACCTTGGCCGCCGCGGTGACCGTGATCCCGGCGGCTTCGAGCTTGATCGAGTTGCCGTTGGAATCCTCGATCTCGACCGCGCCCGGGCCGTCCTTGAGCGTGATCTTCTGTCCGCCCGGCGTCTCCAGGATCAGCTTCTCCCGACCATTCTGGTCGTCCAGAGTGACTTTGACGCCGTTGCGGGATTTGATGACCTTGAGGTTGTTGGCGCGATTGGCGCTCTGCGGCGGCGAATCCGATCCGTTCCAGAGACCTCCGAGCACGTAGGGACGGGCGGGATCGCCATGCTCGAAGGCGACCAGGACCTCGTCGCCGACCTCCGGCATGAACCAGCTGCCGCGGTCCTTGCCGGCGAACAGCGTCGCGGTCCTGGCCCACGCCTCGTATCGGCCGCCGCCGGAATCGGGGCACCATGGCAGGGTGACCTGGACCCGCCCCTGGCCTTCGGGGTCGGCGATGTCGATCACCGTCGCCGGCGCGACTCCGTACCACATGCCGCCCCAGCCCTGCGGCATCCGCTCGCCCTGCTGGGCCAGGCGGCGATCGCCTTCGAGGAGAGCGATCGCGTTCACGGCTTGCCGATCCCCGCCCGGTTGCAGCGGAACTCGCTCCGGGCGCCATGTTCGGAATCGTAGAGGTGGGTGACAGAAATGGCGCGATAGGCGCCGTCGAACAGCGGCCCGAGGCCGGTAAGGTCGAGCTTCACTCCGGCGCGCAGCTTCGGGTCGGTCTCGCACAGGCCCTCGCCGGTGACGAAGCCGCGGGCCATATGCCGGTAGCTCGCCTCGGCGAGCTGCTTCGCCTCGTCGGCGGAGCGCGGGAGGCCGTGGGCGAGCGTGTCGACGCGCTCGCCCAGCGCCTGTACGAGGATGTCGCCGCCGGCGGTGTCGCCGTTCAGCTCGCCCTGCACGGCCGACTTGCCGCCTTTGTGGCTGACCCCCGCCTTGCCGTCGACGTCCCAGCCCGACGCAACCACCGCGCTCCGCTGGTGGGCGAGATCGGCGAGCACGCTGAAGGCGCGCAGCGTCCCCGCCCAAGCGAGCGCGACCGCGTCCGCCGTCCGCGCCGGCCCCGCTTGGAGCCGGGTGCCGGCCACGAAGATGTCGGCGTCGAAGCGGCGGGCGGTGTCGAACAGGAAGGCGAGGTCGGTCTGGTTGAGCTGGGCCAGCAGCGGCACCGCCGGCGCCTGGATATCGACTTGCGCCTCCAGCCCATGCTCCTGCGCGATCCTGCGGACGACGTCTCCGAGCGAGGCTTGGGCGAAGCAGCGGGTCCTCCGGGTCATCCGCAGATCCTGCAGCCTGTCCTCGGCGAAGACGGTGATCCGGGCGGCCTCTCCCTCGGGATAGTCCGCGGCGATGCCGGTGATCCGGCCTTCGAACAAAGTGTCGGTGTCGCTTATCCCGACCTTCAGGGCTTTGCCGAAGTCGATCGTCTTGCGATCGAAATACTGGAACCCCGGCCTGTCCTCGCTGCCCCAATTGCCGAACACGAGCTCGGCCCGCGCCATTCCCTCGATGCTGTCGGAGAGCTCATAGCGGAGCAGGCTCGCCTCCAGCTTCGCATCGCGCTTGCCCCCGACGGTGATCGAGGGCCGGGCGGGGCGCATCGGCAGGCGGGCGATCTCAGCGCTCATCGGCGGGGCTCAGAAGGGCCGGACGCGGGCGGCGCGGATCGCCACCGCGCGCAGCCGCCGCCGGGTCTCGAACGGATAAGGCTCGCGTGGCGGCGCAGCCTCCTGCGGGCCGTTGCCGGCCGGTTCCGCGCTGGCTTCGAACTGATCGACGACGACGGGCATTCCTTCCTCCTCAATTCACCGAAAGCCGGGCCGCCGACAGCGACACCGCCGAGGCCGGCTCTATCGACGGCGGCGCGAACGCCGCTCCGGCGCCGAAGCCGGTCCCGATTCCGAAGCTCGCGCCCGCGCCGGCGCCGGCGCCGCCTGCCGCATCCATGTCGATCAGCGCGCCCGGCTTCATCCGCAGCGGGTCCTCGACGGCATTGGCGGCGGCGATGTCCTGCCAGCCCTCTTCCTTGCCGGCCGCCCCGGCCATGTCCTGGAGGCTGGCGCCCGCCGGCGCGGTCGCGAACGGCCGCTGCCCGGGCCGCGACGGCACCTGGCCGTCCCCTTCGAACTTCGAGACCAGTATCTTCTGCTGGCTGAGCGTCAGTGTGACGCTCGCGCGCAGCGGCTTGCCGGCGGCGGAGAAGAATTCGAGCGATTCCTCCAGCCCCTCGACCATCCCGTCGAACAGGAAGGTTCCCCAGGAGAAGCGGGTCCCCGGCGGGGCAAGCTTCTTCGGGTCCGACTCCGCCTTGGCCGGAGTCATGAAGTGGAGGATGTCGGCGGTCAGGCGCCGGACGTCGTCGACCGGCGTCTCCGTCATCGCCGTCACGTCGAACCACAAGGTCAGCGCCAGCTTGGTCGTCCCCGCGCCGACGAACTGGCGCCCCGCCGTGCCCGCCTTCTGGTCGCCGCCCTTGGGCTCGGCGACCTGGTTGGCGAAGGTGACCTTCATCGATTCCGGGTTGAACTGGACGTCGACCTTCTTGCCGCCCGGAAGCTCGGACGAAAGGTCCTGCTTCAGTTCGATCAGCCGCGCCTTGACGAGAACCTGCTCGCTCATGCCCCTGCTCCCTTCGGCGCCGGCTGGGCGAGCTGGAGCTTCTCGTAGGCGAGCTCGAACTCCTCGATGGCGATGCCGCCGTCCTTGGCGTTGAGCGCCGGCGCCTTGAGCTTGGCCGGGATGCAGCGGCTGAGCTGCCAGCGGGCGATCTCGGTGCTTCCGTCGTCGGCGAGCAGAACGACCTCCGCATTGGCGCGAAGGAAGGGATCTGCAATGGAATCGGTGAACCAGGTCCACAGGTCCGCATTGGCGGTCAGGCCGCGCTTCAATGTCAGGTTGGAATAGTTGATCATCCCCGGCACCCGGTACGCGTGGTCGTTGGCGCCGCCGGACCGGATGGTCTTGAAGTCCTGGCTCATCTCGAGCCCGTCGCATTCGGCGAACGCTCCCTTGATCAGCGGCGAGCTCGCCCCGTCCGGATAGATCTCCACCGAGAAGTTGAAGGCGTTGAACGGATAATAGAAGGGCAGCTCGGTCGCCATCATGCCTCCTCCAGGATGGTGAGCCGGGCGCCCTGCTGGATGAGGCGCATCGTCAGGAAACGGATCGGCTGCGACGGCGCGACCGAGATTTCGACGGCGAGCCGGCCGGCTTCGATGTCTGCGGCGCCGGCCCGGACCGCGACCCGGAAGGATTGGGCCGAGCTCGCCCCCGCGAAGGCGCCGCGCCGCTGCAGGTCGTCCAGGGTGAAGGTGAGGCTGCGCTCCACGGCGCGGCGCAGCACGGCGCCGTTCGGCTCGAAGACATGCTCGAGCCCCCGCCGCATCAGAGTCCGGCGAAGAAGCATCATCAGCCGCCTGACGTTGATCGGCCGCCAGTCGCGCTCGGGCGAAAGCGTGTCCGCATCGTGCACCGCGAAGCCGCCGGGAAGGTGGCGAACGACGTTGACCCGCGTCCTGTCGAGCGGAAGCAGGTCGGCTGCCGGGATCGCGGGATCGAGCCCGACGACGTCGCGGAGCGGCTCGTTCGCCGGGGCGATCCAGGCGCCGCGCTGCTGGGCGCGCGCCGCCATCACCCCGGCGGCGGCGCCGTCGGGCGGCGACGAGACCAGCCCCGCGCCGGTCCGCGCCACCAGCCAGGGATGGTACAGCGCTCCGAACGACAGCAGCCGCGCCTCGTCCGTGCCGAGCTTCCCGGCGCTCCCGGCGCCCGGCGCCAGCGTGGTCAGCGCCTGCGCATAGGCCGCCGCGTCGGCGGCCCGGAACGCGCGAGGAAGCGACAGCACCGCGAAGAGGCCGTCCTCCGCTCCCGCCAGCCGAAGCATCGCGGCATGGATCCGGGCAAGCCGCGCCGGCTCCGCGGCGAGCGCGGCGAAGCGCGCCTTGCGCAGCGTGACGGCCGCGCTCGCATAGGCCGAGACATTGCCGTCCAGCTCGACCCGGAGGCGGTAGTAATAGACGCCCTCCCCGCGCCCGCTGACGAGGTAGGAGGTCACGTCGGCGCTGCGCAGAAGCTCGGCCGCGGCGGTGAATTCCGGGTCGGCGGCTTCCTCGAGCACCGCCACGGATCCTTCCGGCTGGGCATTCCACGACAGGGTGAACTCGCTCTCGAAAACCGGCTGCGCCGGCGCGCTCAGCACCGGCGCCGGAAGCAGGCGGGTGCTGCAATCGAGAAAACGGCTCCAGTCGGGCCCGCTCAGAACGGAGTCTCCGTCGCCTTCGCATCCGCCCGAATGGTCGCGCCAGTTGGCGAGCGCGGGAGCGCCCGGCCTGGGCGGCAGCGGAGGGTCGATCGAGGCCCCGATCTCCCAGCCCGGCTGCGACGCGTCGGGGACGGCGAGAAGGCTCGGCTCCGGGAAGATGTCCCCGGCGATGTCCAGCGCCGCGTGGATCCCGAACAGCTTCTGCTCGCCGGCCTCGCGCAGCGCCGTCCGCTGGATCATCGCCGCTCCCCTGAGATCGGCGAGGCGCGGATCGAGGAACAATCGCTCGTCGAACCTCGACAATCCGTCGCGGACGAGCGGATCCGCGGGGTCGGCGAGCGGGCCCTGCGGCTCCGGGAAGCTCGAATCGAGCCCGACCGGCAGCCAGGCGGAGCGAAGCGCAACCCGGTCGGAAGCGGTGAAATATTTGGTGCCGAACCGCGCCGCGATGCCCTCGAAATCCCCTCCCGCGAGACCGCCCGCGATCGCCTCGATCTCCGCCCGGGCGATCGCGAAACCGGGTCGAATCGCGGCGGTGCGCCGATCGGGATCGGAATGGAAGGCGTCGGCGTCGATCATCCGGTGGATCGAATTCGCGGCCTCCGGCGCCGGCGCCAGCCCGGTGTGGACCCGGTCGCCGCCGGGGCCGTGCTCGGCGATGTCGAACGTCACCCTCGCCGCGTCGACCGGTCCGGCGGGCAGGAGCGACCCGACCTGCTGCCAGGCCGGTCCCTCCGCCCTATCGCGGGCGACTCGGTCCGCGCGCAGCCAGATCGACTCGCCCGGTTGGCGAAAATTCACCCACCGGCCCCGCTCGAGCGCCGCCTGGCCGCCGGGGCCGGTGAGCTTGACCGAGCAGACCTTGCCTTCCTTGAATTTCGCGGCGAACCCGGCGGCGATGCCCGGCACATAGGCCTTGCCGTCCTTCAATGGCGTGGGCTCGTCGATGCGGACGAAGGAGGCGATCCACATCGCCCAGGCTTGTCCGCCGCCGATCCGGACCACCTTGGCATAGCGCTTGACGAGGCCGTCGCCGCTGGTCAGCTCGATCAGGTCTCCCGGGTTCAGCACCTCCGGGTCGGCGAAGCGGAGGCCGAAGGTGACCTTGGTCTGCCCCTTGATCGCCACCGGGCGGCGCGACACCCGCGCCGAGAGCCGCATGCCGTCCGACCACGAACCGAGGCTGCCCGCCCTGAGGACCGCCGGCGAGACGAAAGTCGCGTGGTTGGCGGCGTTGGGCAGGCGCCGAAGCAGACCCGTGAGCGGGAACCGGCCGGCCCGCGCCGGCCGCGAGCCCGGATCGGGCGTCCCGGTCTCGGCGACGCGCAGGGCGGCGAACTCCTCCGTCTCGGCGAGCCGGATCGCCCAGCAGCGCGTTCCGCCGTTGGAGAAGAAGGCGCGCACCGTCGCGGCGAGATTGCCGGTCAGCTGCCGCCCGCCTTGATCGTCCCAGGCGAGCGGGCAGTCGCCGCCGAACACGGCACCGTAAGCGGCGACGCTCGAAAGCGCGATCGCGACATGGCAGGGTCCGCGCTCGGCGAAGCCGGCGAAGACCGCCATGTCCATCCGCGGCAGCGCCTCGGCGACGGGCGCCGGGACGGTGTCGACGCGGATTCCGGGAAGGGCGTCGCCGGCGAACATGGGATCACTCCATCTCCAGCCGTTCGTAGGCGATGACGAGCTCTTCCATCGCGACGTCCGTGCCCTTGGCGTTCAGGGGGCCGCTGGTATGCTTGGTGATCCGGGCCCGGAGCAGCTTCCAGACCTGGACGTCCTGCGTGTGATCCTCGTTCTTGAGCGAGATCGTGACGGTGCGAAGCGCGCTCTGGTCGCCGTTGCGGATCTGGTCGAGCCATTTGTAGAGGTTGAGCGAGCCGATCACTCCGCGCTTCATGGTCACGTCGGTCGACTTGTTCATCCCGGTGATCTTCATCACCGAGTTCTCCTTGTGGTTTCCGGTCCGGTATTCGGAGACGGTCACTTCCATCCCGATGCCGCTGATCTCCTG
>DASVTA010000200.1:0-6900 GCA_036387815.1 Allosphingosinicella sp. | reverse complement strand
CATGCGGTGATCGGCGGATCGTTCGGCGACAGCGGAATCCAGATCCCGTTCGACGGCTTCCGGCTGTACGACAATACCGGGCGGATCATTGTGCGCAACTGCAAGGCGGTGCGGCTCGGCCTCGACGGGCTCAACATACGGCGGGCCTTCGAAACCAAGGGAGGCAAGGCGCAGCCGACTCTGGTCGAGGATTTCGAGGCGGATGAATGCGGCCGCCAGGGCGCCTCGTTCGTCGGAGCGCGGGTGCTGACGGTGATCAACAGCCAGTTCCTGCGCACCGGCAAGAACGGCTATGTCAGCTCCTCGCCGCGCGCCGGCGTCGACGTCGAGCCGGACGGGGGCTTCGCCGACGAGATCCTGTTCCTCAACTGCATCTCGTCGTTCAACGCGGGGGCCAATCTCGGGATCGCGTCCTATCGCAACAGCCGGATCCTGTGGAAAGGCGGCCGGCTGGTCGGCACCGACACCTATGCCATCTGGATCGAGAAGCCGAGCGTCCGCTTCGAGGACGTGCTGATCGTCGGCGCGGTGATGTGCGATTGGGCGGACAATATGGCGCGGGGCATATTGGAGGAGGGCTACGCGCCGGGCTTCGTGCGCTGCATGTTCTCCGACAACACCGAATATAGCGAGGGCGTGCCGCTCGCGAACAACAACATCCAGGTGCGGAACGGGAAGGTCTGGTTCCAGCGCTGCTCGTTCGATTACCGCCGCACCTTCTGGCTTCCGGCCATCGAGGTGGTCGACGAGGCCGTGGTGTTCGAGGATTGCGACCTGCACTGCGATGTCAACTGGAGCCAGCTCGTTGCGTCGCGGGCGGTGTGGCTGGGAGTCAACACGTTCAGCGGCATCGGCCTCGGCGCCATGCCCTATTTCGACATCAAGGATGTCGGCGGGGTGGTCCGCTGGGGCGCGGGCGGGAGCAAGGTGCACGACTGGCCGTCCATCGCCCCCAGCGCAAGCGCGACGACGACGGTTCCGGTGAACCGCGCCAAGGTCGGCGACGGCTATGTCTATACCGCCCACATGCTGGAGGACGACATGAACTTCGCCGGCCTCACCTTCACGGCCGCCGCGACGGCGGACAATGTGGTGACGGTGACGGCGACGAACATGTGGGGCAGCGCGGTGGACCTCGCCTCGGGAACGCTGATCGTCGAGGTGCGGGGCGGCCGGCGCTATTTCGAGGGTGCGGAGACCCGGGACCTCCCGAGCATAGCGCCGGGCGCGGCCACCACGACGACGGTGGACGTTCCCGGCGCCCGCGCCGGCGACAGGCGGGCCTATGCCGCGACCCTGTCGGGCGGCTGGGGCGGCCTGATCGCCTCGTGCGAGGCAACGGCCGACGACACGGTGACGGTGACCGCATTCAACCCCACCGGATCGGCGATCAACCCGTCGTCCGGGACGCTGCGGGTGACCGGCGTGCGGTAGCCGGGCGGGTTGGGGAGGGCCATCGGGCTCTCCCCAGGTGCCGCGGGGTGACGGTCAGGGCTCGTTCCTGCCCGCCATCACAAGTGGTTTTTCGACATTCGAGTTTCCCGGCGCGGGCCGGGGATGATGGGGAGCGGGGTGAGCTCGCTTTCGCGAGCGCGCGTGCATGCGGTGGACGGGTTAGGGTTGTGGTCAGCCGGTCAGCTCATCGGCCGGGAGCCGGTTGAGCTCGGCGCGGCGGTCGCGGCTGGCGCGGCAGATGAGGTCGTAGACGAAGGCCGGCTTTTCGATCCGGAAGAAGCGAAACCCCTCGGACACCTCCGCCTCGATCGTCGGCGCATACCAGCGTCGCTGGACCGGCGATTCGGACGGCTCGATGAGGATCGTTCCGCGATCCGGGCCGCGCTGCTCGAAGTCGAGCATCGGCAGCCAGCCCAGATCGTGGGAGCGAAGGACGGGGCGGAACGCGCCGCCAAGGATGATCACGCGCTTGTCGGTGACGGCGTAGAGCAGGCGGCGCCTCAGCCACGGCTCGCGGACGAGCCGGTTCGCGCCGAGGCAAAGCATTCCGAGGACGAGCGCGAACGTCACGGGATCCCAAGGCCAGTCATTCGAGTACCTGGCCGGCAGGTAGGGGATTGCGAATATCGCGGCGAGCATGGGCAGGACCCACAAGTCCTGGAGCTGGAAGGCAATGCCGCGCTTGGGCCGGCCGGTCCACAGGATCCGCTCCCCCGGGAGGAGAAAGGGGCGGAGGCGCTGCTGGTCCTCGAGGGCCTTCATCGCGGGCCCTGTTAGGAGCGGGCGAAGCGGTTCGCCAGCCTCGTCAGACGCCAGGCCACTCGAGTCCGCCGGGCAGGGTCTCGGCCGAATAGAGGAGCTGGAGGACCCGGCGCGCGACGGGCGCCCCGGCGCGTTCGGAGGCGTGCAGGACCAGGGTCCGGTAAGCCCAGACGTCGCCGGCTTCGGCGAGGCACGCGCGGGCGCCGAGGCGCTCGACGGCGGCCGGGATCGCGGCTTCGGCGACGACTCCCAGGCGATGGGATCCGGGGGCGACGAGGAGGGGAGCGTTCGTCTCGCCGGCCGGATCCAGGTGCACTCGAAGGGTGAGGCTGCGCTCGAGGATCGCGGCGGGCGGAACGCAATGAGGGATGGCGGACTTGACGGTCCACTGGCCGAAGCCGGGGACGTCGCGCCGTTCCCGAACGGGAACGGTCCGGTCCTGGTGCCAGCCGAGCGCCCAGTTCCGCGCCGGGCTCTTGTCGAACAGCTTGGCGCCGACGGCTCGGGCCGCCGGGCCGAGGATCGCGGCGGCGATGGAATCGATCGGGCCGAGCAGACCGGAAAGCCCCGGCGTCCGAGCGAGACGGGCGCCGGCGCGGCCTCTCGAGGGAGACAATAAGGCGAGAAGCGCCGCGACGTCGGCGGGGCCGAAGGCGGCGGGGAAGATCTGGGCTCCGTCGCGGTCCAGCTGCATCGGCCGAGGATAGAGCAATTGGGACAGGGAAGAAGTGGATTTCCGGCGGTCGCCGGGAATGACGGGGACGTGTGTCCGATCGGGAAGAGGAGAAGAGCCATGCTGGAAGTGAAATCGGATCCGCTGGAGGCCTCGTTCGAGGCGCTCGAGCGGGGGGACGAGGTGGCGGAGCTGCGCGCGGAGATGGCGCAGCTCAAGGGGCGGATGGACGCCCAGGCGGTGGCGGCGGCGCGGCCGGCGCTGAGCGGGGCGCGGGCGCAGGGCTCGGCCTTCGTCGAGACCTATCTGAGGAAGGGGGTGGAAAGCGGGGTCGAGCTCAAGGCCATGGCCGGCACGACCGACTCGGCGGGCGGCTATGCCGTGCCCGAGGAGATCGACTCCGAGATCGGGCGGCTGCTGACGTCGATCTCGCCGATCCGGGCGATCGCCAACGTCGTCAAGGTGGGAAGCGCGGGCTATCGCAAGCTGGTGACGGCGGGGGGGACTCCGTCGGGCTGGGTGAGCGAGACGGCGGGGCGGCCGGAGACGGGCACCCCGAACTTCATCGAGGTCGCGCCGCCGTTCGGCGAGCTCTACGCCAATCCGGCGGCGAGCCAGTCGATGCTCGACGACGCGGCGTTCGACGTCGAGGCCTGGCTGGCGCAGGAGATCGCGACCGAGTTCGCACGGGCCGAGGGCTCGGCTTTCGTCAGCGGCAACGGGGTCAACCGGCCCAGGGGCTTCCTGGCGAGCCCGGTCTCGACCCAGAGCGACCATCTGCGGGCGTTCGGGACGCTTCAGTATCTCGCCACCGGCGCCGCGGGGGCCTTCGGCTCGGCTCCGGCCGACAAGCTGATCGACCTCGTCCAGTCGCTTCGGCCGCCCTACCGGCAGGGGGCCGCCTTCGTGATGAACTCGGCGACGGCGTCGGCCATCCGCAAGTTCAAGACTTCGGACGGAGCGTTCCTGTGGCAGCCGGGGCTGGTGGCGGGGCAGCCCGACACCTTGCTCGGCTATCCGGTGGTCGAGGCCGAGGACATGCCCGACGTGTCGGCGGACAGCCTGTCGGTCGCCTTCGGCAATTTCCGGGCCGGCTATCTGATCGCGGAGCGGACGGAGACCCAGATCCTCCGCGATCCCTACACCAACAAGCCGTTCGTCCACTTCTACGCGACCAAGCGGGTCGGCGGGCAGGTGGCGAATTCGGAGGCGATCAAGCTTCTGAAGTTCGCGGCCTGAACTGACTCCCCTCCCTGAAAAGGGAGGGGAGTTCACAGGAGAAGAATCATGATCGAGAGCGAGGGGCTGGTCCTGCCGCCGGAGGCGGTCGGGGCGGCGAAGGAATTCCTGCGCGTCGAGCGGCCGGACGAGGACGGGCTGATCGGCGCCTTGGCGGGCAGCGCGGCGGAGCTGTGCGAAAGCTTCATCGGCGAGGCGCTCCTGGAGCGCGGCTTCACCGAGACGATCCCGGCGAGCCGGGCCTGGCGGCGGCTGTCGCGGGGCCCCGTTCGGGCGATCACGCTCGTCGAGGCGCTCGCCGCGGACGGGGCGGCGCTCGCACTGCCGGTCGAGGCTTATGCGGTCGATCTCGACTGCGGCGGGGGCGGCTGGGTCCGGCTTTCCGGGCCCGGCGCCGCCGGGCGGATCCGGGTCGGGTTCCGGGCCGGCCTCGCTTCGGCCTGGGCCGATCTGCCCGAGGCGCTGCGGCACGGAATCGTCCGGCTGGCGGCGCATTTCTACACCAACCGGACGGCGGAGGGGCCGCGCGGGACGGCCGAGCCGCCGGCGGCGGTGGCGGCCCTCTGGCGGCCCTACCGCCGGCTCCGACTGCGCTGAGGAGGAAGAAGATGTTCGAACGGCTGATGCTTCACGGGGCGGCGCTCGCCCGCAAGGCGGCGCGCGCCCGCGCCGGAACGCTCGCGGCGGAGCTTGGCGAGGAGGCGCCGCAAGGCGTTCGGATCGGCGAGGAGGAGGAGGGGGTGGCGCTGTCCGGCCGCGGCCTTCGGCGCCGGTTCGCGCTCGATCCGCAATTGCGCTGGCTGGTTTCGGGGAGGCGGCGGTGAGCGGCGGCGCCGGGGCCGCGCTGCGCTCGGCGGCGATCGAGACGCTGGAGGCGCTCGATCTGGGCGGAGTCTATCCCGGGCCGCCGCTTCAGGCGGCCTTTCCCCATGCCGTCGTCGAGACCGGGCCGGAAAGCGACTGGGGCCACAAGAGCGGGCGCGGGCGCGAGCTCCGCCTGGCGGTGATCCTTCGCGACTCCGGCGAGCGGCCGGACCGGGTCCAGGCCTTCGCCGAGGTCGCCGAGGCGGCGATCGAGGCGGGGCTGGACGTGGAGGGCTGGCGGCTCGTCACCCTGGCGCTGGTGCGAAGCCGGACGGTCGCCGAAGGCCGCGGCGGCAAGGCGGGCTGGGCGGTGACGATCGAGTTCCGGGCGCGGATGCTGATGGAGTGAGCCTCGTCATCCCGGCGAAAGCCGGGACCTCGGGACGAGAAGTCTCGGTGGGTCTCCCCGAGGTCCCGGCTTTCGCCGGGATGACGGGTGGGGCGGGTCTCCCCGAGGTCCCGGCTTTCGCCGGGATGACGGGTGAGTGTCTTATTTCGGCGCGTCGGGGAGGCTGGTCTTGAAGGTCTCGATCGCGTTGTCGTGGATGTAGCTGATCTCTTCGGCCGCGTTCTTGTCGGCGGTGGCCCTGGCGATCTTCGCGGCCATGTCGGTGGCGACGGAGGCGGCCCGGAAAGCGGCCTCCTCCGCCTTGCAGGCAGTGGCGAGCTTGGCCTCGAAGCCGGCGGCATCGACGCCTTCCTTCACCTGCGCGCGGGTGAAGCCGCCGAGGCATTTGGAATAGGTCGTTCGAGCCGAAGCGAGATTGCCCTGGGCGGACGCCATGAGGGCGATGAGCAGCACTTGTGAAATCATGCCGGTTTCCAGTGCAAATGTTTGAACCGAAGGGAGACTATCCATGGGAGCGGAAAAGGGAAGCGCCTTTTTGCTGAAGGTCGGAAACGGCGGGCAGCCGCCCGTCTTCGCGACCGTGGCGGGAATGCGCACGACGCAGATGTCGGTGAACGGCGAGGGCGTGAACGTCACCAGCAAGGATTCGGGCGGGTGGCGCGAGCTTCTGTCCGGAGCCGGGGTGCGCTCCGTCTCGGTCGCGGCGAGCGGGATCTTCACCGGATCGGCGGCCGAAATCCGGGTGAAGACGAACGCGCTTTCCGGGCAGATCGACGATTACGAGCTGAGCTTCGAGAGCGGCGAGCGGCTTCGCGGGCGCTTCCTGGTGACCCGCCTCGATTATTCGGGCGATTACAACGGCGAGCGCAACTACGCCCTGAGCCTGGAAAGCTCGGGGCCGGTGGTGATCCTGTGAGCGCGGGCGCGAACCCGGCGCGCGGGGAAGCGGCGATCGTCGTCGGCGGCGAGGCGCTGAAGCTTCGGCCGAGCTTCGAGGCGCTGGTGGCGGCGGAGGAGGAACTGGGTCCGCTCTTCGCGCTGGTCGAGCGGGCCGCCGCGGGCGGGCTCCGGATCGCCGAGATCGCCGCCCTGTTCTGGCATTGCGCCGAGGGGCGGCCGGAGGGGGTGACTCGCGAGCGGATCGGAGCGGCGATCGCGGAGCGGGGCCTTGCGGGCGTCACTCCGGCGCTGAAGGCCCTGCTCGGGCAGATATTGCAGGGCCATGGAGCGGTTTAGCGAGGCGGCCGCCAAGCTCGCGGGGATCGCCGGAGCGCTGCTCGGGTGGCGGCCGGAGGAGTTCTGGCGGGCGACTCCGGCGGAGCTGGCCGCGGTGCTCGGGGCGATGATGGGGGAGGGGGAGCCGACCGGTTCGCGCGGCGATCTGGAGCGGCTGATGGAGCGGTTTCCGGATTGAGTTTCCCGGAGGCGGATTTTTCATAGATCGGGGCGGGTACCCCTCCACCAGGCTTCGCCTGGTCCCCCTCCCCATCGAAGATGGGGAGGCAAGAGGATGGATGAAGAGATCGAGCGGCTGCTGGTCAGCGTTCGGGCGGATACG
>DASVTA010000199.1:0-1578 GCA_036387815.1 Allosphingosinicella sp. | reverse complement strand
CTGCCGCCGATATAGAGCTGCCGGCGCGGAGTCCCGCAGGCGAAGACGATGGCTTCGGCGACCAGTTCCGGATCGTAGAGCATGGGCGGAAGCCGCGGCGGAGCCCCCATGTAGTTGCGGGCATGCTCCGGATAGGGTGTGTTGATCGAGCCGGGCTTGATCAGAGTGACCGAGATTCCGGCGCCCTCGCGCTCCAGCTCCATTCGAAGCGCGTCCGTCGCCGCCTGCACCGCCGCCTTGGTGGCCGAATAGGGACCCTGGTAGATCATCGCCCGGTCGGAGAGCACCGATCCGAGGTTGACGATCGCGCCTCCGCCCCGGGAGCGGAGATGGCGGGCGGCGATAAGCGAGCCCATCAGCAGGCCGTGATAATTGACGTCGAAAATCCGCCGATGATCTTCCATCGGCACCTTTTCCATCGCTCCGTAAGTGGCGGCGGCGGCGTCGTTGACCCAGGAATCGAAGCCGCCGAAGGCGGAGACCGCCGTTTCGGCGATCCGCTCCACGTCGGCCTCGACGGCGACGTCCGCCGCGCAGATGGAGACTCGCCCTCCGGCGCGTTCCAGATCGCGAGCGACGGTTTCAAGAGCTTCGCGGTTGCGGGCCGCGAGCACGACCGCGGCCCCTCGCCGAACGGCCTGGCGGGCGGCCGCGAGGCCGTTGCCGCTCGTCGCGCCGGTGATGACGATCGTCTGACGATCGATGGGTTTAAGGCGTGGCCGCATCCTTGCCTCTCGTTCAAAATGGCCAACCCGCGGCTTCGCGATGGGTTGCTACCTGCTTTGTACCACCCCTAAAACTTTTCCGCCGGGCGGGAGTTGGGGCCGCATATCAACGACCGGAGCCCCGACATGGCCGACAAGAGCATCGCCGACCTCGCCGAGAAGATGAAGGACATCGACTTCGCGGTCCTTTCGACGCGGACCGAAGGCGGAGCGCTCGCCGGCCGGCCGATGAGCAACAACCGGCAGGTCGATTTCGACGGCGATTCCTATTTCTTCACCTGCGACGAGACCCGCACCGTCGCCGACATCCGCCGCGATGCCAACGTGGGCCTCGCCTACCAGGCGAAATCCGGGCTGCTGGGCATGCGGCCTTTTTTCCTGACGATCGAGGGCCGGGCGGAGCTGATCGTCGACAAGGCGCGCTTCGCCGAGCATTGGACGAAGGATCTCGACCGCTGGTTCGAGGATGGGATCGACACGCCGAACCTCACGCTCATCAAGGTGAAGGCGAAGCGCCTCCACTATTGGGACGGCTACGAAGAAGGCGAAATCGAGATCCCGGCGGGGACGGAGGAAACCGGCGCGCTGGCCGACCGCTATCAGCAGGCGCTGCATGGCGACGAAGACGGCCTCGGCCTCTCCAGCGCCGCCGGCGCCTCGATCTAGCGGCGGATCGTGTGAGGCCGGACCGGTTCGCCCACGGCGGGGAAAGTGGCGGAGAGGGAGGGATTCGAACCCTCGGAACCCTTACGGGCTCAACGGTTTTCGAGACCGCCCCGATCGACCACTCCGGCACCTCTCCGCATTGGTATCCGCCCCTGCTCGCGCCGGGGCCGGTCGACAGCCGGGGCGC
>DASVTA010000198.1:0-5693 GCA_036387815.1 Allosphingosinicella sp. | reverse complement strand
GCCCAGCATGGTGATCGCGGTCGTCGTCACGAACGGGAAGCCCTGCCAGTAGCCGATCATCACCAGGCCCGGCAGGACGAAGATGATCGCAGCCAGGGTGCCGGCGGCCGACGCCACGGTCTGGACGATGTTGTTCTCGAGGATGGAGGAGTCCGAGAACCAGCGCAGGATCGCCATGGAGATGACGGCGGCGGGGATCGAAGTCGCGAATGTGAGGCCGACCCTGAGCCCGAGATAGACGTTGGCGGCGGTGAAGACGAGGGTGAGGATACCCCCGAGCACGATCGAGCGGATCGTGAGCTCGCGTACAGAACCTTCAGCCGCCATGTGTTGGTGCCCCCTGAAAATGCGAACGCGCACCTTCGCGGAGGCGCGGGCGACCGGCAAGGGGCTTGCGACGAGCGCCAGCTCCTCCCCGAGCTTGCCTCCGGGAGGGAGACCGCGGCGCGAAGCGTCGTGGTGGAGGGGTGATGCTGAGGTGGAATTGCCCCTCCACCAGCCTTCGGCTGGTCCCCCTCCCCGAGCAAGCTCGGGGAGGACTTAGGGTCACCGCCCCCGGAAGAGCCCGCCGAGCAGGCCTCTCAGCAACTGACCTCCCAGCTTGCCCGCCACCTGGCGGCCAACGGTTGTCGCCGCGGAGCGTGCCGCGGATTCGACCAGCTTGTCCGTCAGCGTCGGCTTCGCCGCCTCGCGCGCCCGGCGGGCGGCCTCGCGTTCGGCGGCGACTCGCGCCCGCTCCTGCTCCTTGGCGGCGCGGGCGGCTTCGCGTTCGGCGAGCACCCTCTCCTTCTCCGCCGCCTTCGCTTCGGCGGCGTCGAGCCTGGCCTGCTCCTTCATCGCCTTGGCCTCGGCGGCGGCGGCCCTGGCCTCGCCGCCCTTGGCGCCGAGCAGCTCCTCGGCCGATTCGCGGTCGATGGCTTCGTCATATTTGCCCCCGACCGCGTCGATCCCGATCAGCAGGGCGCGCTCCTCGGCGGCGATCGGCCCGACCCGCGATCCCGGCACCCGGATCAGGGTTCGCTCGACGGGGGAGGGCGAGCCGTCGGGCTGGAGCAGCGAGACGAGGGCCTCGCCGACCTTGAGCTCGGTGATCGCGGTCGCGACGTCGACGCCCGGATTGGCCCGGAAGGTCTCGGCCGCGGAGCGCACCGCTTTCTCGTCCCGCGGCGTGAAGGCTCGAAGCGCGTGCTGGATCCGGTTGCCGAGCTGGCCGGCGACCGCGTCGGGAATGTCGATCGGGTTCTGGGTGATGAAATAGACGCCGACGCCCTTCGAGCGGATCAGCCGGACGACCTGCTCGATCTTCTCCAGGAGCGCCGCCGGAGCGCTGGCGAAGAGCAAATGCGCCTCGTCGAAGAAAAAGACGAGCTTGGGCTTGTCCGGATCGCCGACCTCGGGAAGCTGCTCGAACAGCTCGGACAGGAGCCAGAGCAGGAAGGTGGAATAGAGCTTGGGCGAGGCCATCAGCCTGTCGGCGGCGAGGATGTTGACGATGCCGCGGCCGCGGTCGTCGAGCGCGATGAGATCGTCGATGTCGAGCGCCGGCTCGCCGAAGAATTTGTCGCCGCCCTGCGAGCGCAGCTGCAGGAGCGAGCGCTGGATGGTGCCGACGCTGGCCTTGGAGACGTTGCCGTAGGTCACCGTAAGCTCGTCGGCGCGATTGGCGCAGTCGGCGAGCATCGCCTGGAGGTCGTCCAGGTCGAGGAGCAGGAGCCCGTCCTTGTCGGCGACGTGGAAGACGATGGCGAGAACGCCCTCCTGGACCTCATTGAGGTCCATCAGCCGGGCGAGCATGAGCGGGCCCATCTCGGAGACGGTGGTTCGGACCGGATGGCCCTGCAGGCCGAACAGGTCCCAGAACTGGACGGGATTGTCGCGATAGGTCCAGGATTGATCGCCGATCTCGGCGGCGCGGGCGGCGAAGGCGTCGTGGAGCTTGCCCATCGGCGATCCGGCCATCGCCAGCCCGCCCAAATCGCCCTTCACGTCGGCGACGAAGACGGGAACCCCGGCGGCGGAAAAGCCCTCGGCGAGGCCCTGGAGGGTCACCGTCTTGCCGGTGCCGGTCGCTCCGGCGATCAGCCCGTGGCGGTTGGCCCGCTTGAGCATGAGCCGCTGCGGCTTGCCGCCGCCCATCCCGATGAAGATGCCGTCGTCGTCCATGGCTCACGCTCCCTGACCAGGGGTGCACCCTATTCCCGATGTGGAGCGGGGCGGCAAGCGGCTGGGAGGAGGAGTTGCCTCCCAATGCGCAGCATGGGGAGGGGGACCACCGAAGGTGGTGGAGGGGTAAAGGCGTTGCTTCTGCTGTGTCGTGCCTGATCCGCTCGCTCAAGGGCATCTACCCCTCCACCACCCTCCGGGTGGTCCCCCTCCCCATCGGTTCCACCGATGGGGAGGCAGAGAGGATTACCGTCCCGCCAGGGCGATGCCGTAATAAGCCGGCGGCGTGTTGCCGCGGCGGACGAGCAGGAGGACGCTGTTGCGGCCCGCCGAGCGCGCGGCGGCGACCGCCGCGGCGGCCTCTTCCGGAGTGCGGGTCGCGCGCTGGTTGATCGACAGGATGATGTCGCCCGGCTGGATGCCCTTGGCGGCCGCATCGCTCCCCGGATTGACCGAGGCGATGACGACGCCGCGCGCATTCGGATCGTTGAGCCGAAGCGAGCGGGCGATTTCCGGCGTCAGCGTCTGGACCGTCACTCCAAGGCTCTCGCGCGCCGACCGCTGGCTGGTCGACTGCTGGGCCTCCGCGGGCTCCCTCACCGGAGTCTCGTCCTCGATGCCGTTGAGGCGGGCGAGCTCCTCTTCGGTGGGACGCTCGCCGACGGCGACGTTCAGAGTCTGACGCCGGCCATCGCGAACGATCTCGATCGGAACGCGGGAGCCGATCGGCTGGCGCGAAACCAGGTAAGCGAGGGATTCGTCCGGCGTGACAGGCCGACCGCCGACGCTGACCACGACGTCGCCCTGCTGGATCCCGGCGCGCGCCGCCGGGCCGCCGGCGGTCACTCCGCGGATCAGCTCGCCCTGGTTCTTGGGGATTCCGAGCGAGGCGGCGATGTCCTCGTCGAGCGCCTGCAGGCTTACCCCGATATAGCCGCGCTGCGGGCGCTGGCCCTTGCGGAGGGAATCGACGATCGGGAAGGCCTGCTCGGCGGGGATCGCGAAGCCGATGCCGACATTGCCGCCGGTCGGCGAGATGAGCGCCGTGTTGATTCCGATGACGTTGCCGTTGATGTCGAACATCGGGCCGCCCGAATTGCCCATGTTGATGCTGGCGTCGGTCTGGATGTAGCGGTCGTAGGTGCCGGCGCCGATGTTGCGGTGGAGCGCGGAGACGATTCCGGCCGTGACCGTGCCGCCGAGGCCGAACGGGTTGCCGATCGCCACCACCCAGTCGCCGACCCGGACCTGCTTGGAATCGCCGAAGCGGACGAAGGGCAGGTTGTTGCCCTTGATCTTGAGCAAAGCGAGGTCGGAGGCGGTGTCGCGGCCGACCAGGGTCGCCTCGAACTCGCGGCGGTCCGACAGGGTGACGGTGATCTGCTCGACGGTGGCGCCGGTGCGCGCCGGCGAGACGACGTGGTTGTTGGTGACGACGTAGCCGTCGGCGGAGATGATGAAGCCCGAGCCGAGCGAGCCTCCGCGCTGGGTGGTCGGGGCGTCGCCGCCGCCGTCGGGGACGGGCACTCCGAACTGGCGGAAGAAATCCTCGAAGCCCGGCGGCACCTGACGGCTCCGGTTGATCTGGATCGACTGCTTGGTGGAAATGTTGACGACCGCCGGCTGAAGCCTGGCGGCGAGATCGGCGAAGCTCATCGGCGCGCCGGCCCTGGGAGCGGCGCCGGCAATGGTGCCCGGATCGTTCTGCGCGGTCTGGGCGCCGACGGGGCCCACCGTCAGCGTCGCGGCGGCTCCGCCGATGAGAATGGCGGCCGAGAGGCCATAGACGTAACGCACGATTGGATTCTCCTCGTTTGCTTCGGCCCCGGCGGGCGGTTCCGGGCAGTCCTGATCGATTACAAATGTATTTGGTGCGGCTGAACCGGATTTGAATAGTCTTTCTTCGACTACCCGCCGTCCCCGGGCGACGAAAGTGCTACCGGCTGCGGCCCTTGAACTCCTGCAGATACTGATTGTCGGGCGACAGGATGATGCTTGAGCGGCCCTGGTTCTCGCCGGGGGCGAAGGTCGTCTCGTAGCTCTGCATGGCCCGGTAGAAATCGTAGAAGTCCGGGTCCTTGCCGAAAGCCTCCGCATAGGTCTTCGCGGCTTCGGCATCGGCGTCGGCCTTGATGATCTGGGCCTGCTTGTAGCCCTGCGCCCGGATCGCCCCGGCCTCCTGCTGGCGGGCGGTGCGCATCCGCTCGTAGGCCGAATCGAGCGGAGTGCCTTCGGGAAGGTCGGCGCGCTTGATGCGCACGTCCACGACTTCGGCGCCATATTGGCGCGCCACCCGATCGAGCGCCCGCTTGATGTTCGCCATCAGCTGCCCCCGCTCGGGGCTCAGCAGGGCCGCGAACTGGCGCTTGCCCAGTTCGTTGCGGATGGCCGAGCCGAGGATCGGCTTGAGCTGGTCGCTGACGCGCTCCTCGGTCCTGGCGGAAATGTACATCTGCAGCGGATCGACGATCCGGTAGCGGGCGAAGGCGTCGACCTGGAGACGAAGCTGGTCGGTCGAGAGCACCTGCTGGCGGTCCATCTTGACGCTGAGGATGCGCTTGTCGATCCAGACGATATTGTCGATGAAGGGCCAGCGGGCGATGAGGCCCGCGCCCGTGTTGCCGAAATCCACGCCCCGGCGGTACTCGTTGATCGGCTTCTCCTGCGGCTTGCCGAAGCGGACGATCACCGCCTGCTTCGTTTCCGGCACGATCGCGAAGGTGCTTCCGACGAGGACCAGAAGCAGGATCGCGAGAAAGGCGATGGCGATCGGGTTGCGAAGCGCGCGGCTCATCGGGCGGCTCCTTCCTGCGCCTGGCGCTGGATCTGGGGAAGCGGCAGATAGGGGGTCACCCCGTCGGCCTCGACCACGGTCTTGTCGACCTTGGAGAGAACCCGCTCCATCGTCTCGTAATACATTCGCCGCCGGGTCACTTCCGGGGCGAGCTTGTACTCGGCATAGACCTTGTCGAAGGCCGCGGCGTCGCCCTGGGCGCGGGCGGTCTGCTGCTGGGCGTAGGCGCGCGCCTGGTTGATATAGGATTGCGCTTCCTGCTGCGCCGCCGACACTTCCTTGAAGGCGTTGTTGACCGTCGCCGGCGGATCCGACTGCTTGATCGCGATACCCTCGATCCTGACCCCGGCGCCGTAGCGGTCGAGCACCTGCTGCATGACCAGCGACACGCGCGATTCGATGTCGCTGCGGCCGGCGCCGATCGCGTCGTCGAGCGACACGGTGGCGAGCACCGCCCGCATCGAGCTCTCCGCCACCTCGGCGATGGTCGCTTCCGGATCGTTGATCTGGAAGAGATAGAGCTGGGGATCGCGGATCGTCCAGCGGACCGAATAAGCGACGTCGATGATGTTCTGGTCCCCGGTGAGAATGAGATTCTCCTGGGAAGCGTCGGGAGAGCCGATGTCGCGGGTCCGGATCTGGCCGACATCGACCTTTTCGAGCCGCTCGATCGGAAGCGGCAGGGTCATCGCGATTCCGGAGCCGACCGTCCGGCTGTACTTGCCGAACAGGGTGA
>DASVTA010000197.1:0-5594 GCA_036387815.1 Allosphingosinicella sp. | reverse complement strand
ACGCCCACGCTGGACGGGAATTTCATCGTCATGCTCCACTGCGCAAAACCGGCCGAAAGGGCGGCGGCGGCCGCCGCCCCGGGCGCTCAATGGCTGCCCTGATGGCCCTTGTGAGCGCCGGATTCCCCATGGCCGTCCTGGCCCTTGTCCTTGCGGTGCTCCTCGCAGCAGTCCATCTTGCGGCCCATCATCTCGCAGCAGCACTTCTTCTCCGCCTTGGGAGCCGGGTCAGGCGCGGCCTCCGCATGGGCAGAAGCGGAAAAAGCGAGGGCGAGCGCGGCGGCCGCGAGGTACGTCTTCATGCCTTGTCTCCTGGTTCGATCGACGCGCGAGGCCCCTGCACCCGGGAAAAGGCGGGTGCGGGCAGGCCTCGGCGGATAATCGTCCTTGCCCCGGCTTGCAACGCCCTCGGCTTTGCCACACCGCGAAACGAAGCAGCGGACGGGAGGACATCCGATGGGAAGGACGGTTCGAAGAATAGTCACCGGCCATGATTCGAGGGGCCGCTCCATCGTTCAGGAGGACGGCTCGCCGGAGCGGGTGGTCACGCTCGGCGGCGAAAGCGGCACGACCTTCCACGAAGTGTGGAACACTCGGGCGGCGCCGGTCCCGATCGACCGCGCCTCCGGCGAGCCGCCGGAGACCGGCATCTCCCTGCTTCCGCCCGAAGGCGGCACCCGGATCCGGGTGCTCGACATCCCGCCCGACGACGGCGCCGTCGCCGCTTTGCCCCGAGAGGCGGTGAAGGCGCTGTTCGAGGCGATCGGCGCCGGCCATGCCCTGCCGGGGGACCCGCCCCATCCGCTCATGCATCGCACCGAGACGGTGGATTATGGGATCGTCCTCGAAGGCGAGCTCGTCCTCATCCTCGACGAATCCGAGACCCTGGTCCGCGCCGGGGACATAATCGTCCAGCGCGGCACCAGCCACGCCTGGGCCAACCGCTCGGGCGCAAACGCTCGGATCGCTTTCGTCCTCATCGACGGGAGGTTCGAAGACGGGCTCGGCGCCTGAACGGCCATTGCATCGCGCCGCGATGGAAGTCAGCATCGGCGCCGCGGGGATGGAGGCGGGACGATGATGGGGCTTCACTATTTCAAGATGTGCTTGCGCTCCATGCGAAGGGAGCGCTTCCTCTCGGCGATCAACGTCTTCGGGCTTGCGGCCGGCCTCGCTTCGGTCATCCTGATCTTCCTGCACGTCACGTCCGAATATAGCTACGACCGCTGGATCCCGGGCTATGAGCGGCTCTACCGGATCGACACGGCCGAGACCGTCCCCGACCGGGAGCCGGTCGAGATCGCCAACGCCCCCGGGCCGATCCGCGACGCGCTGATCGAGGACTTCCCAGGGATCGACGACATCACCCGGGCCTATTCGGCGCCCCTGACGGTCGAACAAGACGGCCGTCCTTTCGCCGAGGAGATACTGGTCGCCGATCCCAACTTCTTCACCCTGCTGCGCCTGCCCTTCCGTTCGGGCGACCGCGCCCGGGCGCTGAGCACCCCGGCTTCCGTCGCCCTCAGCGCCCGCGCCGCCCGCAAATATTTCGGCGCTGCCGATCCCGTCGGGCGCAGGCTCGCGATCCTGACGCCCGAGCGGCGCGACTTCGTCGTGAGCGCCGTCTTCGAGACGATCCCGCACAACAGCCACTTGAAGTTCGAGATCGTCATTCCCCACGCCGGCTATTTCCCGCTCGCCGGCGAGGAGACCCGGTCGATCCCGGACAGCTGGGCGGGCGCCTATTTCCACACCTACGCCCGGCTGAAGCCCGGGGCCGACGTCGCGGACATCGAGCGGGGGCTTCCAGCCTTCGTCGACCGCAGCCTGCCGCAGTGGCTGACGGGCCTGCTGAAGACCGCTCCCCACGACTTCTTCAAATTCCGGTTCATCCCCCTGCGCGACGTCCATTTCGACGGCGCGCCGCTGGGCGCGATGAAGCCGCCCGCGAGCCGGACGACGCTGTTCGCGCTTTCGCTCGTGGCGCTCCTCATCCTGCTGATCGCCGGGATCAATTTCGCCAACCTGTCGGCCGCCCGCTCGACGCTCCGGGCGCGGGAGGTCGCACTGCGCAAGGTGGTCGGCGCCCGGGGGCGGCAGATCTTCGCGCAGTTCCTCGTCGAAGCGGTGACCCTCACGGCGATCGCCGCCCTGCTCGCGGTCGCCATTGCGGAGATCGCCCTCCCCTGGCTGGCCGATCTGCTGGCGCTCGAGCGCGGCGCCTCCGTGCCGAGCTCAGGGATGTTGTGGGCCATGCTCTCGGGAGCGATCGTTCTTACCGTGCTTGGCTCCGGCCTCTACCCGTCGCTGCTGGCCGCCCGGGTCCGCCCCGCCGCGATCTTCGGCGGGCGCGCCGGCGGGGCGGGCGGCGGAAGCCTTCGGGGCGCCCTCGTCGTCGGCCAGTTCGCCATCTCCATCGCGCTCATCGCGACCACCATCGTCATCGTCATGCAGACCCGCTTCGCAGGCCAGGTCGACCTCGGCTTCGACCGCCGCAACATGCTGATCGTCCGGGCGCCGGCGGGGCCGGAAGGCCCCGCGCTCGCCGCCGCCTTCCGGGACGAGGCCGCACGCCATCCCGAAATCGTCTCGGCCGCTCTGTCGTCGGCCGTTCCTTCGGACCCGTCGGAGGACAATATCTCGATCAGCCGCCCAGGCTCGGTCAAGCCTGTCCAGCTCGGCTTTCACAAGGTCGATCGGGACTTCTTCCGAACCTACGGGATCCGCACTCTTAGCGGCCGGACCGACAGCCTCCGCCGCGCGGACGGCGGCTCGGAGGACGGCGGCTCGGCCCTCCTCAACAGCGCCGCGCTGAGCCTGCTGGGCTTCGGCAATCCGGAGCAGGCGCTCGGTCGGACCGTTCGCGCCGGGGACAAGGCTTTCACGATCGTCGGCGTGGTGCCGGACGTCCATTTCCGCTCTCTCCACCAGCCGGTCCGCCAGGAGATCTACGTCCTCGACGACCGGCCGGGAACGGCCGTCTCGATCCGCTACGGGACCGCCGACCTGCCGGCCTTCACGGCCGCCATCGACGCCATGTGGAAGCGCCGCTTTCCAGGCCACGCCGTCCAGCGCGAGTTCCTCGACGAGGCCCTCGACGCCCTCTACGAGCGCGAGCGCTCCCAGGCCGCGCTCCTCGGCCTGTTCTCCGCCGTCGCGATTCTCATCTCGTGCCTGGGCCTGGTGGCGATGGCGGCCTTCACGGTGCAGAGGCGGACCCGGGAGATCGCCCTTCGCAAGGTGCTCGGAGCCCGTTCCCGGGACATATTGCGGCTGCTCCTGTGGCAATTCCTGAAGCCCGTCGTCGCCGCCAACCTGCTTGCCTGGCCGGCCGCCTTCCTGATCGCCAGGAACTGGCTGGACCGCTTCGCCTACCGGATCGATCTGCCGGTTTCGGCATTCCTCCTGGCAAGCCTCGCCGCGGCCCTCATCGCCGGCGCCGCCGTGGCCGCGCACAGCCTCAGGGTTGCGCGAGCGAACCCGGCGCTTGCGCTGAGATGTGAGTGAGTTCGTCCGGCCGGGCCCAGCCTGCGCCGATCCTGCGAAGAGCGGAGCGCGGCTCCAAGGCTCATTGCTGAGGCTCGGTCTCCGCCTCTCGACCAATCGGCCGCAGCTTCCTAACTGAGCACATGGTGGAAACGTATCGAGGTTCTCTGAAGCACAAGAGTCGGCCGGCGCGTGGACGCAAGGGCACGATCTGTCGGAATCTGATGACGCCTGACTTCACCCTCTTCGGCGACCCGAGCCGTTTCGAGATAGCGCTGCGCTGGCGTGGCGACATGGAGCCGCGCGCGCGCCGCCCCTCCAGCTATGGGTGGTCAACCGGCGACATGCGCATCACGGTCGCCGGCAGCTCGATCACGGGCAATGCGCGCGGCGCGGCGCGGCAGTCCTATGTGAGTTGGTATCTGCTGCCTGTCGCGACCTGGTTGGCCGAGAACTGGGGGAGCCTGCTTCATGAGGCAGAGTTCGCTTGGGCGGAGCGCAGCTCGGCACCAGCGGCCGCGGCGGTGCTGCGTCGCATGCACAGTCTGATCGACGCTCGCGATCCGCAGGCGCGCGAAGATTATCGCAGGGCGCAGGTCTGGAGGACCGCTCATGCGCTGAGTTCCGCTGCGAGCGGCGGTCTTCTGCCGAACCTCTTCCTGCGACGCTATCTCGACAGCATCGAGCTATCCTGGACATCGGGCGAGCCACTCTTCGCACCGAGCGAGTTCCGCTTCACGAGTGAGCCGGGAGTTGCATATCTGGCGGTGCAGGATGTGGCGGCTCCCCTTTGGGACGCCCTGAACTGGATGGTGCGCACCGGTGAAGAGCACGCAACAGGCGACAGCGATGCGGCGGCACTTGCAACCGTGGCTCAGAAACTGGTCGAGATCGGTGAGCGGACGATCGTCGACTTCGCGGCCTGCCGTATTGGTCGTAAGGTCGCCGAAGCGGCTACCGCAGCTTTCAAGGCGCGAGGAATCGAAGAACTCTTCGCGGAGGTCCGAGTGGTCGGGGCACCGGCGATCGCACGTTTTTCCCCTGCCGTAGCCATGTATGGCGGTCTCGCGCCAAACCTGACCGAGGAGGATGTCGAGACGCTCAGCGACGTAGTGGCCGATGCTTACAGGCGACGTGGGGCAACCGATCCTCTCATCGGCCTCGTCGCCACGGATACGGGGCCGCCCGTGCGGCCGCCCCACCTGGAAGGAAGTGATCTCGCCGTTGAGATGCTCGAGGATCCCGCGGTTGTCCCATTCGTCTCAAGCCACGTCGACGTCGCGGGTTTCCTGCAGGAGATGGGCGTCGCCGTGATGCCGTACCCGCTCAAGACGGAGACCATCAGGGGAGTTTCACTGGCGGGCGAGCAACTGGCGCCGACGATCGTCGTCAACACGACCAGCGTCTACAATGCCTCCGAACATGGTGTCCGCTTCACCCTGGCTCACGAGCTGGCGCATCTGCTTTATGACAGGAGCATGGCGACGAGCGTCGGCATCTCGAGCGGGCCATGGGCTCCCGCAGGCATAGAAAAACGCGCCAACGCTTTCGCCGCGATGCTTCTGATGCCGCGATGGCTGGTGCTGAGGGCATTCGGAGACGAGGCCTTCGCCGATCCCGAGGCGATCTCACGTGCGGCGGAAAGCCTGCACGTCGGCAGCTCGGCGCTGCTCGAACATCTCTTTGCTCTCGAACTCATCGACGAATACGAACGCGACATGCTGCGGGCGCACGCCAAGGAACGGCTGCAGCGACGCTCGCAACACTAGAAAAAGGCTTCCTCGCGTCCGGAGAACGCGCTTGCGCAGTCGCGAGTGGGGTGACCTCAGCTTGGCAGCCGCGCCGGCCTTCCCGCTTCCATCGCGCGGATCGGAGAACGGCTGCCGCCGCAGGCGGAAGGGAAATTGGCGCGCCCAGAAGGATTCGAACCTCCGGCCCCCAGATTCGTAGTCTGGTGCTCTATCCAGCTGAGCTATGGGCGCGCGGGAGACGGGGACATAGGGGCAAGAGGCAGGCCGCGCAACCCCGTTGCCGGGTCCCGGCGCTCCGCCTAGGAGGAGGCATGGCCCGCCCGACCGCCGCCCTCGCCTCGCTCGCCTCACTCGCCC
>DASVTA010000196.1:0-2945 GCA_036387815.1 Allosphingosinicella sp. | reverse complement strand
CCGTCACCGACGACGGAAGCGGGATCCCGGCCGGCATCCTCGAGCAGGTGACCGAGCCCTTCTTCACCACCAAGGCGGTCGGCAAGGGAACCGGGCTCGGCCTGTCGATGGTCTACGGCTTCGCCCACCAGTCGGGCGGAGCGATCGACATCGACAGCCAGGAAGGGGAAGGAACCACGGTCGAGATCTGGCTCCCGCGCGCCCCGGCACCCAAGGCGCCGACGGAAGAGCAGGCCGCTCCCGCCGCGGAGGCCGAAGCGGAAGGCGGCGCCTTGCGGATCCTTCTGGTCGACGATCACGACGCGGTTCGCGAGACCACCGCCGGGATGCTGAACGACATGGGCCATCAGGTGGAGACCGCGAGCGACGGCCCCGGCCTCCTGCGCAAGCTCAGCGCCGCGCCGGCGGACTACGATCTCATCATCACCGATTACGCCATGCCCCTCCTCTCGGGCTCCGACGTGCTTCAGCAGGCGCGCCGGATCCGGCCCGGAATGCCCGGGATCATCATCAGCGGCTATGCGGACAGCCGCTCGATCGCTCGGCACGGCCATGAATCGGTGGTGCTCACCAAGCCGTTCACCCTCGACCAGATGAGGAAGGCGATCGGCGCGGTCAGCGGCGCGTTGCGGGAGCCGGCGGCGACATCCTGAAGGCCTGCGCCGTCACGAGCCTGCAACACCGCTCGCCTAAAACGACCCGGTCCGAGGGAGCACCGGTTCATGCATAAGCGCGCGGAACGAGCAGTGATTGCAAGACGGCGGCCGCTGGAGGAAAGCCGCGGCGGCTGGGCCTTGTTCGGCCGCCTCCTGATCTGGGCCACGCGTAACAACGTCCCCGGCTAAAGCATCGTCGGCTTTCACCGAACCGCTCATCCTGAGTAGGGACTGAGCCTGGCGAAGGCCCGTATCGAAGGACGGTCCTTCGATACGGATGAGCGGGAGGGGCGGATCGTCCTGATCCGATCCTGCTCCAATCCGCGCCGCTTCCCGCCCGTTGGATCTTCAGTCCGGCGCTCTTTCGGTGAGATCCCTCATCAGGTCCGAACCCGTCCCGGCCGCACCGCCCTTGCCGGCATTGTCCACTTCGCTGGCGGGGCCGGACGAACCGTCGCCGCCCTCCTCGATGATCGTCTCGCCGCCGCGCCATTTGGAGCGCGCCTTGGCCTCGTCGTGGAGCGGCAGGCCGCGATCCTCTTCCTCGCTCATCAAGTCCTCCGTGCCGATGCCGCCTGAACGTGCGGAGCAGGGAGTCGATCCGGCTCCGGCCCGGCCGGCGGCCGTTGTCATCCGTGCTTCACATATTTGTCACCAAGGTGTAACAAACCGCCCTTCCTCCAAGCGGAGACGAAGCGATGCGAAAGTTCATCCTGGCCGCCGCGATCGCGGTTTCCGCCTGTGCGACCAGCGAGAGCGGCACCCTCGTCGAACAGGGATATCAGAGGGGCGCCCTCGGCGTCGCGGCGCTCGATCGCGGCGATTGGACCGCGGCCGAAGCGCAGCTGAGCGAGCTGCGGGGAATTCGCAAGGACGATCCGGCGCGGCTGATCAACCTCGGCAAGGTCTATGCGGAAACCGGCCGCGTCGGCGACGCGGTCACCGTCTGGAAGCTGGCCCTGGAATCCGACCGCCAGTTCGAAGTGACGACCGCGCAAGGGCGGGTCGTTTCGACGGCCCAGCTCGCCCGCGAAGCGCTGGCGCGTTACCAGCCCGCGGTCCGCACCGCCGCACGCTAGGTCGTGACCGTCTCAGGCTGACCCATCCTCAGGCTGACCCATCCTCAGGCTGACCCATCCGTCATCCCGGCGAAGGCCGGGATCCATGAACACGGCGGGTCTGACTGGAGCGAAGACCATGTTCATGGATTCCCGACCAAGTCCGGAATGACGCTGAAATAAGGTGGCACGTCTCCAGCCGGTCACTCGACGACCATCGTCTCAGCCAAACCCGGTCACCCTCCAAAGCCGAGGGCCCGCGGCCGCGGCGGCCGGGCATTGGGACATTGTGCCCTGCCGGGCCGCGCGGCTAGGACGGCCCGATGCCCTCCAGCCCATCCCGGCGGCCGCTCGCGGCCGCGGCCATCGTGGCCCTGGCCGTGGCCGGCGCCTTTTTCTCGGGCGGACCGCTTTGGGCGGCTCTGCTCGGGCTGATCGGCGGATCCGCCGCGACCCTCATCGGCTGGCGGGCCTATTTCTTCCCGGAACCCGCCCCCGTCCCGGCCCCTGCTTCCAGCGGCAAGGAGCAATGGGCTCGGGAAATACTCGGCGCCCTGCCCGAGCCTATGCTGCTTCTCGAGGGCGGCAGGATCGGCGTCGCCAACGCCCCGGCGAAGCAGCTTCTGGGCCAATGGATCGAAGGTCAGGACGTCCGCCTCGCCATGCGTCATCCCGCGACCGTCGAGCGCCTCACCGCCCCGGCGGCTCCCGGGGTTCCGGCCGAGCAGATGGAGATCGTCGGGATCGGCCATGTCGACCGGCGCTGGCTGATGACGATCGCCTCGCTGGAGGACGGATCGCGGCTGGTTCATCTCGCCGATCGGAGCGAGGCGATCGCCGCCGAGCGGATGCGCGTCGATTTCGTCGCCAACGCCAGCCACGAGCTTCGAACGCCGCTCGCGACGGTGATCGGGTTCATCGAAACGCTCCAGGACGATTCGGCGGGCGCGCAGAAGGAAATCAGGCTGCGCTTCCTCGGGCTCATGCACGGCGAGGCGAAGCGCATGCAGCAGCTGATCGAGGATCTGATGTCGCTTTCCCGGATCGAGGCGGAGCGGTTCAACGCGCCGCGCGATCCGGTCGATCTGGTTCAGGTCGTGGAGGAGGTTCGGGCGGGCTGCGAGCAATTGTTCCTCGAACGGTCCAACGCTCTGGTCGTCGAGAATTCCGCCGGCTCGACCGTGGTGCCCGGCGACCGGGGCCAATTGCTCCAGCTGCTTCGCAACCTCGT
>DASVTA010000195.1:0-4251 GCA_036387815.1 Allosphingosinicella sp. | reverse complement strand
GAAGCAATCCAGCGCGGCCTCGGAGGCGCTGGATTGCTTCGTCGCTTCGCTCCTCGCAATGACGGGGCAGGCCTACCGGTAGAAGATGTGATTCCCGACGGCGGCGACCCGGGTCAGCTTCCACCGGGGCGAGACTCTCTTGGCGTGGAAGAAGAGCGCCTTGGGCGCCGGCCCGTCGGCAAGATCGCGGACCGCGATCTGGGCGATGGCGACCGCCCGTTTCCAGGCGAGCGATGCCCGGGCGATGGCCGGGAAGCGGCCGCCCTTCACGAAGGAGAATTGGCCCCGCTGCTTCACGACGCCGCAGACGGAGGCGGGAAAACGGCCGAAACGCGCACGGTTGAGGATCACTTCGGCGACGCTGAGCTGACCATGCAGCGGCTCGCCCTTGGCCTCGAAATAGACGGCTCCGGCGAGGCATTCGTGCTGGGCGTCGGCGGTCTGGGTGCTGGAAAAATCGGCGACCAGCTCCGCAAGCTCGCGCCGCGCCGGCTTTTCGACCTCAGCGGCGGGTGCGGGCTCGGCGGCGGCCACCGGCGGGGCGGAGGCCGCCGGGGGCGGAGCGCCCAATCCGGCCTGTCCGGAGATTTCGGTGGAAAGGGGAGTCCCGGTCAGCTCCCAGGCGGAGGAAGGGGCTCCGAATACGAAAACGAAGGCGGCAGCCGCGAAGGACGCGGCGCGATAAAAGCGGATCATTCAATCTCAAGTCAGTGCGGCGAGCGGTGCCAAGCCGGATGCATGAGAATCGAAGCGCATCCCGGACCGCCTTCCGTCTCGCGTGGCCGCCCCCTCCCAATACCCCGGGTCGTGACGGCCCCCCGCTCTCGAAGGACAGGGGCGGGCTAGGTTGTGCGGTGCAGCAGAGTCAATCGACCGCGTTCATTTCAGCGGCGAACCGTTCGGCGGACGGGATATCCAGTTCCAGAACCCATAAATCCGGGTCGAATCGCCTTTTGCGCGCGATAAGGGCAGGAACATCGACAAGATTTTCAATATCTTGGCTTCCGCTCTCCTGCCAGCGGTAGCGGCCGCCGAGGTTGAGGAGGCGCTCGAACAGCCTTGGATTTCCCCCTTTTTCCAGGAGGATGACGAGGATCGAGCCGGCGGTGGCATCGCCCTTGGCGAGCACGGCCCCGAACCCTCCCTCGCCCTCGGCCTTGCGGATCAGGGCGCTCGCAAGGACCGACGCGGCGATTCGCGGCTCCATCAGCGGGCCGCGTAGCCGGGGAGGCCGCTGAGCGGGATGTGGGAGCGCATGAAGGTGCCGGTGCCGCTGGCGGCGAGCTCCCCTTCCGAATCGATGAGCCGCGCCTCGCCGACCAGAACCCGCCGCCGGCCGCTCGCCCAGCGGCCTTCGGCCGTCACCGGCCCCGCGCGCAGCGGCCGGGTGAAGAGCAGGTTGAAGGCGGTGGTGAGCAGGAAGCGATCGGTGATGAGGCTGTTGCAGGCATAGAAAGCGGCGTCGTCCATCATCTTGAAATAGAGCGTGCCGTGGGCGGCGCCGGCGGCGTGGAAGAGCTGCTCGCTCACTTCGAAGCGGATCCGGGCGAAGCCTTTCTCGACGATCTCGAGCCGCGATTCGAACAGGCGGTTGACCGGGGCGTGACGGTAGAGCGACTCGAGGGCCCGGTAATGGGCCGCCGCGCCCGCGTCCGGATCAGGCGGCATCGCGGCTTTCGACGCCGGAGAGCAAGGCGAATAAGGCATCGCGCGAGCGGGCGCCGCGCAGCTTCGCGACGGTGCTCCGGTCGCGAAGGACCCGGCTGACGGACGCCAGGGCCTTCAAATGGTCGGCGCCGGCGTCGGGCGGCGACAGGATGAGGAAGACGAGGTCCACCGGCAGCCGGTCGACCGACTGGAAGTCGATCGGGGCGGTCAGCCGGGCGAAATAGCCGAACACGCCCTTCAGCCCTTCGATTCGCCCGTGGGGGATCGCGACCCCGCCGCCGAAACCGGTCGAGCCGATCTTCTCCCGCTCCGTCAAGGCGGCGGCGATCGTCTTGGCGTCGAGCCCGGTCCGCCGCGCCGCGGCCGCGGCGAGAAGCTGGAAAAGGCCTTTCTTGTTCGGAACGGTCATCCCGCCGTCGACTCGATCGACGGCAAGGATGGCGGACATGTCGTTCATCGGTTCACCGGATGCGGTCGCCCCCGGCCGCTCTTTCAAGATGTGGAGGAATGTGGAGGAATGTGGAGCAATCGCCACAAATGGAGAGTTTTTGCAGCAGGACGCTCATTCGCCCTGCGGTTCCGCCTCGCCTCGTCGGTAGGCGAAACCCTCGGCCTGGGCCAATTGCGCCGCGTCCTCGGGCCGGTGGTCCTTGAGCCGGCGGGTGTGGCGGCGGAGCTGCTTCTCGACCTTTTCGGCGGCCGCGTCGAAAGCCGCCGGAGCCGCCGCCGCCTTGTCGGACGCCTTCAGCACGACCCCCTGGGGAGCGTAAGCGACGATCTCGCAGGTGAAGCCGTGATCGTGCGGCCCCTTGCCGAACGTCACCTGGGCGGAAATCAGCCGCGACGAATATTTGTCGGCGATCGCGGTGAGGCGGGTGCTCACCCGCTCCCGCAACGCTTCGCCGGTGTCGAGCTGATGACCGGAGACGCGGATATCCATGGCTTTCTCCAGCAAAGGGCAGGCGGATTAGGCGCGGCCGCGGCTTGACGTCAACCGCGCCCGTCCAGCCGATGCCATATGGGGTCGGTCAGGGTCGCAAGGAAGGCGGCGTGCAACTGAAGCTCTTCCTCGGTCGGCGCGTGGGCCCGCGGCGGCCGAACCTCGATCACTATCGGCCGCGAATCGGAGCGGGCGTCGGCCGCCGCTTCGATCCGCTCGGCGACGAAGTCGGTCAGGGTCAGGCCGATCTGACGGCCGCCGGTCAGCTCGACATAGCATTGGGCGAGAAGCTGAGCGTCGATCAGGGCGCCGTGCTTGACCCGAAGGCTGCGGTCGACTCCGAATCGGCTGCAGAGCGCGTCCAGGCTGTGCTTGGCGCCGGGATGCTTCGACCGAGCGATCTGCAGCGTATCCACCATCCGGGTCAGGCAGATGAGCGAATGGCCGCAATTGTTGAGCTCGTGGTTGAGGAAGCCGAAGTCGAAGCTGGCGTTGTGCGCGACCAGCGGGCAGTCGCCGAGGAATTCGATGAGGTCGCGGGCGATGTCCCGGAAGCGGGGCTTGTCGGCGAGAAAGGCGTCGCTGAGGCCGTGGACCGCCTCCGCCTCGCTCGGCATCGGCCGCTCCGGATTGAAATAGGCATGGAAGGTCCGGCCGGTCTCGACCCGGTTCCAAAGCTCGACGCAGCCGATCTCCACGATCCGGTCGCCGGTGAGCGGGCTGAGGCCCGTGGTTTCGGTGTCGAAGACGATTTCCCGCATGGCGCGGACTATGAATCGGAGCCGCCGGTCAGGCAAGCGAGGATGCGCCGAACCGCTCGTCGAGTCTCGTCGAGCGTACCGCCGGTGGGAATGAAGAAGTCGGCCCGGGCGCGCTTTTCGGCATCGGGAAGCTGGCGGGCGAGGATGCGCTCGAACTTCTCCCCGGTCATCCCCGGCCGGGCGAGGACCCGCCGGCGCTGGACCTCCTGAGGAGCTGAGACGACGGCGATCTTGTCGACCTGGGCAAAGCCGCCGGCCTCGAAGAGGAGGGGGATGTCGAGCACCACGACCGGGGCCGAGGCATTGGCCGCGAGGAACGCCTCCCGCTCGAGCGCCACCGCCGGATGGACCAGCGCCTCCAGCCGCCGAAGCGCCTCCGGCTCGCCGAGCACCCGTTCCGCCAGCGCGCCGCGGTTCACGCCTTCGGGCCCGGTGGTGCCGGGGAAGTGCGCCTCGATCCCGGCGACGAGCGTGCCTTCCGGGCCTTGCAGCCGGTGAACGGCGGCGTCGGCGTCGAACACCGGCACCCCTTCGCCGGCGAACATCTTCGCGACGGTCGATTTGCCCATGCCGATCGAGCCTGTGAGGCCGAGGACGATCATCGGGTGAGAAGCTCCCGCAATTCGGCCTCAGCCGCCGCCGGCGGCGGCTGGCCGAAGAACAATTCGAAGGCGTGCTCCGCCTGGCCGATGAGCATCGTCAGGCCATCCACCGCCCTCAGGCCCAGCGCGGCCGATCGGCGAAGGAGCTCGGTTTCGACAGGCGCATAGACCATGTCGAAAACGAAGGCGCCGGGCCTGAGCAGATTGAGCGAATCGAGGATCTTCTCCGGCATGGGGTCGAATCCCTTCATCCCGAGCGGGCTGGCATTGATGAGACCGA
>DASVTA010000194.1:0-5232 GCA_036387815.1 Allosphingosinicella sp. | reverse complement strand
GGTTGCGGGCATTGTCGACCAGGTAATTGTCGCGATCGGGAAGGCCAAGGCCGCCCATCCCGAAGAAGACGATGTTGCGCTTGGGATCGCCCGGATCGATGCTGACCCCCTCCCCGATCGGCGCCGGATAACCGGGCAGCGCCCACAAAGCGGCGAGCTCGTCATGGCTCTTCACCGCCGCGATCCGCGCCAGATAGGGCTTGGCGGGCGCCAGGCCGGCGCGGTTGATGGAGTCCAGGTCGAGGAAGGCGCGGTACATGTCGGCGACCCGCTGCTCGACGGTGCCCGGCGCGTTCTGCTTCGCTGCGAGATCCTCGATGATCGAGCGAACGGCCCGCTCGGAGCCGATGCGAAGGTTGGGCGTGACCCCGTAATAGGGATATTTGGCGGGGATCTTCGTGGCGGCCTTCCACTTGCCGTTGACGAAGGCGTCGAAATCGTCGCCCGGTTTGACGGAGCGATCGAGCCCGGCGGTGTCGACCCCCCAGCCGGGGAACGTCATCTGCTCCGGATCCTCCTCGGCCGCGGCAAGGGCCGCGGGGGCCTGGGACAGAGCCGAAGCGGAGACGGTGAGCGCAAGCGCCGCCGCCGCCGATCCCGCCAGAATCGCGAACCTGTTAGCCATGATGTTCCCCCCCACGAGCGGCTTTAAAGAAAACACTTGTAGTCGATGGCGGCGGCGGGGGAGTTACCGGCGCTTGCGAAAAACGGGTTGGCGGCGGTCGCCGGTGATCGTCGGCCGGTCAAAGGGCCCACGGACGCGGCGGCTCAGGCCGGATGATCGCGGGCCGTCGCCGGCGGCGATTGCGGACTAAGGGATTTCCGGGCCGGGACGGCGCCCGGGACGCCGGGTCAGGAGGTTCCCTCGACCCCGTCATAACCGGCATTGGGACCGGTTTCGGCGAGACCCGCCCTGAGGACGGCCACGGAAGGCGTCGACCAGACCTTGCGCGACAGCCGCTCCGACTCGGCGTCGTGAATTCCAGCGTCGGTCTCGCGAACGGGGTCGGTCCTCATCATCGTCTCCCTGTATGGATCAATCATAGAGGAAAAGTCGGGCGTTTCAATAACCCGATCGGCGTTCTTGTCGCCGGACCGCCGGTCGGGCAAAAGCCGCCTGATGCCCGCAAGTTCCGAATTGCCGCGCCGCGGAGACGTTCAGGCCGATGCCGCAGACCGCGCCGGCCGCGCGGGCGAACGCTCTCCGGCGATGCGCTGGAGCCCTGCGGATTGCGAAGGGGTGGCGCCCCCGGCGATCGCGGCCGCCCTGCTCCGGCGCGGGATCGAGGCTTCGCCGGACAACCCGGTCCTGCTCGCGAAGCTCGCGGGCGTGCAGCTCAGCCGCTACGACTTCGAGGGCGCCGCCGCCAATCTGGAAGCCGCGCTTCGGCTTCGGCAGGCGGATTGCGATCTCCGGCTTCGCCTCGCCGGCGTTCTGAACGTGCTCGGCCGGCATGAAGAGGCGCTCGATCTGCTCGCCGCCGACCCCCTTCCCCGCCACGACCGGGGGCTTGCGCTGGAGGCGCTCGGCCGTGCCGGGCAGGCCGAGGCCGAATATCGGGCGGTCCTGAAGGACGAGCCGCACGATCGGGTCGCGTGCCGCAAGCTGTGCCGGATGCTGCGCGGGAGCGGGCGGCGCGCCGAGCTGCTCGAGACCTGCGAGGGGCTCCACGGGCGCGGAGTCCGCCATACCCAGCTGGTCAGCGACTGGGGGATCGCGCTCGCTCTCAACGGGAAGGCCGAGGCCGCCCGGGCCATCCTCGTCGACCGGGGCCGGATCCGCGAGGTTCGGCTCCCCGTGCCGGAGGGATGGGACAGCCTGGAATCGTTCAACGCGGCTCTGGCTGGAGAAATCCTCGCCAATCCCTATCCGGTGTCCGACGTGCCCACTCCGGAGGCGGCTAACCGGGGAAGCAGCCGAGTCCATCACCTGCTCGCCGGCAAGGCACCGGCGATGATCCGGGCGCTGCTCCGGACCCTCGAGCGGGTGGTCGAGGCCGAGGCGCCGCCGAGGCGCGGGCCGTTCGATCCCTGGGCGGAGGCGAGGCCGAGAGCGGCGCGGCTGCAGGCCTGGGGGCTCGTCCAGCGCTCCGGCGACTATGAGGAATGGCACATCCACCGCGACGGCTGGCTGAGCGGAGTCTATTACGTCCAGGTGCCCGGCAGCGTCTCCGCCGAAGCCGAAGGGCGCGGCTGCATCGAATATGGACCGCCGAGCGCGGTCGCGCGGGCCGCGCCCGGGCTGGTCGCGGTGCAGCGTTATCGTCCGAGCGAAGGGATGCTCCTTCTGGCGCCGTCCCATTATCCGCATCGGACCATTCCGACCGGCGCGCCGACCCATCGGATCAGCTTCGCTTTCGACGTGGTGCCGGACGAGGGCGTTTCTCCGCCCGAAGCGGCATGAGCGGACCCGAACGATCGATCGAAGCGGCGGCGCGCGCCGCTTTCGAGCGGCTCGAGCGACAGGCGCGGGGCGATGCCTACAAGCTGGCGGCGCTCGCCGACCTCGCCCTGGCCAACGGACCGCTCGAACGCGCCTACGCGCTTGCGAAGGAAGCCCGGTCGCTCGCCCCGGACGATCCGGAGGTCAGGAGCCGCACCGAGCTCGCCTTCGCCCACGGCGTCCCGCGCTGGCATTTCGGGATCGTCCGCGACCGCGCCCGCAACGCCGCCTACGATTCGGCTCTGAGGCGGGCGGTGACGCAATCGGCGCGGGTGCTGGACATCGGCGCCGGAACCGGCCTCCTCGCGCTCATGGCGGCCAGGGCCGGGGCGGGGCGGGTGACGAGCTGCGAGTCCAGCCCCGCCGTCGCCGACGCGGCGGGCGACGTGGTCGCCCGGAGCGGCTTTCGCGACCGGATCCGGATCGTCCCGAAACGCTCGACCGAGCTCGACGCCGAGCTGGATATGGGCGGCCGGGCCGATGTCATCGTCTCGGAGATCGTGTCGAGCGACTTGCTCGGCCAGAAGGTGCTCGAGGTGATGGAGGACAGCGTCGCTCGCCTGCTCGCGCCGGGCGGCCGGGTGATCCCGGCGCACGGGGTCGTCCGCGTTGCGCTGGCTTTCTGGGAGGGACTCGACCGCCGTCGCCTGGCTGAGGTCGAGGGATTCGACCTCTCGCCGTTCAACCGGCTCGAGGCGAGCCCCCTGCCGCTCAGGGTCGCCGATCCCCGGCTGATGCTTCGAAGCGAAGCGGCCGACCTGTTCGATTTCGACTTCGCCTCGGGCGGGCCTTTCCGGCCCGGAACCGCCCGGGTCGACCTCGCCGCGACGGGCGGCCCCGTCAACGGCATCGCCCAGTGGATCCGGCTCGAGCTGGACGAGGAGACCTCCTACGAGAACGCCCCCGCGGCGCGGGGCGCCTCCTGCTGGAACATACTCTTCTACACGCTGGCGGAGGAGATCGAGCCTCGAAGCGGCGAGATCCTGTCGGTGCGCGGAGCCCATGGGGCGGATTCGCTCCGGGTCTGGATCTGAGCGAGGCCGTCCCGGCCGCCAGGCGCGGGACAGGCGGCTGCGCTTCGCGCCGCCCGGTGAGGAGCAGACCCTCATTCGATGCCACCCTCAGTCGAACGCGTCCTCGTCCGGGCCCGGCGTGGGCTGGGCGTCGGCGACGGCGGCGGCGATGAGGACGAGGACGACGAGGCCTCCGACCACGATCAGGACGGTGCTCCTGGAGCCGCTGAGGTTCATCCGCCGGCCCAGGTCCGCGGTGGAGCGGCCGCCGATGTAGAGCATGGGCTTCCCGGCTCCGGCGAGGCCGAGCTCCAGGCCCGGAGCGGCTCCGGACCGCCCGAAGGCGCCGCCGGCAGGGCGGGCGGCGGTGAACTGGAGCCGGGCGGACGGTCTGGCTTTGGCGGGTCCGCCGATGGGGAGGCTGAGGCCCGCGCCTGCGAACGGGGCGCTTCGGCGCTGGGTGGAAGAGGTGTCGCGCAGATCGTCGGCGGCGAGGCAGGGCTGGGCGGCGAGCAACATAACGGCAAGGGCCGCGGCGGCGTGGCTTGGCTTCGGCATCGTTTTCCCCCTGGTTGCCGCTCTTGCGGCGGCGGCGCGAAGAGGCGCGTGGCGGAGAGGCGAGTCAAGGGGCGGCGGGCTCCCGCCGCAACCGCGGCACGGGGCCCGCGATCAATTTTTAGCAAGGGCCGCGCGTTCTGATGCCGCTTACCAGGCTGCGGCCACCCCTGTGGACCACGTCGACCGCCGCCTGTCCGCGGCAGACCCGTCCGTCGGCCAGCACATAATCGTACGCCACCCGGACCGTGTCGGCATTCACCGGGACTACCCGGCGCAACCGCAACGGGCGACGGAAGGAGGAGTAATAGCGGGTCAGCGCCCCCGCCGAGAGCGGCCCGCTCCCCCGCTTGGCGGGTATGACGAACCGCGCGGCCGACGCGCCGTCGCCGGCGCTCAGCGCCGAGTAAAAGGCTTGAACGGTGTCGGCGGCGTCGGCTTCGGCTTCGGCCTCGCTTTTGTCGGGGGTACGCGCTTCCGGCCTGTCGGCGGCCTCCGGCTGAGCTTCCGGCGCGGCGGCACGCGGCGGCGCCGGCCGGGGTGCCGGCTGCGGTGCCGGCTCCGATGCCGGCGAGGCGGCAGGCCCGGCTTCGCTGACTGCTCCATCGTCGATGCTTACGGCGGCCGGCGGCTCGGAAGGCTCCTCGGTCGTCGCCGGGCCGGAATCGGTCTGGGGGTCTCCCAGAAGCTCGGCATCTTGCGGGCTCAATTGCGTCCCCTTTTCGGGATAATCGGCGCCTCGTTCGCTCGAAAGATAAGTGTAGAGCAGGAAGCCTGCGATTACGATGCACGCCAGGAGGATCAGCAGCGTTGTGGGCGAACGCGACAGCCCCCTGCGCCTCGGCGCCGGGGCCGTCTCGATTTGCCGAGGCTGATCGGCAGTCCATGAGGAATGAGCCGAGGCTGCCGGTGCGGCGCTACTCGATGCGCCGATGCCGGCGGTATCGGCGCATTGCGTGATACGGGGCCCCGGAGCCGCTGCCGGGCCCCGCGAGAGCACTTCAATTCGGGGCTTGCGGGGCCGCTCGCCAGCGGGCGTGCCGGACTGTGAGTCAGGCGAACCCGGATTCGAAGTACCATTGTCGCGCCGGTCGTTCATGGCTGCCCTCGTCCGCCCGTGACCTCGTTGGCAAGGTCCTCCGTTTCAACCACGGTGCGGCGAACGGTGTCGTGGATTTGCTGGACCCGGCGCTCCGTAGTCTTGGTGACCACGACTTCCTC
>DASVTA010000193.1:0-2447 GCA_036387815.1 Allosphingosinicella sp. | reverse complement strand
TCGGCTTCGAAGGCGCGCTTGACGTCGGCCGGAGTCACGCCGGACACGAGCAGGTCGTACACTCGCATCGCCTCCTCGGGGTCGAGATAGGGCGTCCCCGCCATCTCCGCTTCGACGATGCCCTGGGCAAGGTCCCGAGTGGCCCGCGTCCCGCTCTTGTACACGGCGCCGCGAAGCCTCGATCGAAGCTGCTCGGCGGCGGTCTCGACCTCGAGGGGCGTGGGTCCGGCTTCCGCGAAGCGGCGAAGCTCCGCCTGCGCTTCGGCGAGGCCTTCGCGCCACTTGCCCTGGTTTGGCACCGCCACGAGGCAGGCCATCCTTGCGTCCGGCAAGTCGCCGTTGACGAAGGGGCCGGCTCCAAGCAGCGTGGATCCCGCCGCGGCCGTGGCCCGCGACGCCCGCTCCGTGAGGATCGTGACCCAGAGCTGTGAGAGGGTGTCGCGGCGCATCCGCTCGAGGCTGAAGCCGCGCGGCCCTTCGAGCGGCGCTACCCGGCAGGCGCTGCCGGCCAAAGGCAAGGACGGCCCGGTCCTCGTGAAGGCCTCCAGCCCGCGCTCTGCCACCTTGCCGGGCTTGGCGCGCGCGCCCGGCGCGCCTCGGCCGGTCCAGCCGCCGAAGGCCGTTTCCGCCGCCTTCAGCAGGACCTCGGCATCGGCATCGCCGACGATGACGAGGGCGGCGTTTTCCGGCCGGTACCAGCGATCGTAGAAAGCCTGAAGGCGCGCGGGGGTCGCCGCCCGCACCGAGGCTTCCGTGCCGCCCGGGTCGCGATCGAAGGAGCGAAGGCCGGGGCCCTGGAACCGGGCGGCCTCACGCCCGGCGATCGTCGCCGGGCTGGAGCGCGCGCGCATCTCTGCGACCACCACCCCTTTTTCGAGGTCGACGGCGGCCGGAGCGAACAGGATGCCGTCGGCGGCGCCGCGAAGCCATTCGAGCACCTTGGCGACCGCCGCCGGGTCGGAGGTCGGCACGTCCATCTGGTAGATCGTCGCCTCGAGTCCGGTCACCGCATTCTCGTCGCGGCCGAAGGCGACTCCCAGGTTCGCGAACCGCGTATCGAGCGAGCCCTCGGGCGCCTGCCGGGTCGAGCGGAACGCCATATGCTCGACGAAATGGGCGAAGCCGAGCTCGCCTTCCTCCTCGTCATAGCTGCCGACCCTGATCGCGAGACGGATTGAGACCGCCTTCTCGGGCGAGCCGTTGCGCATGATCGAATAGCGCAGGCCGTTCGAGAGGACGCCTGTCCTCACCGCGGCGTCCGGACTGACCTTCGCGCCGGCCGGGAGGGGATCGATCGCGCCCGCGGGCGCGCCCGGCAGGAGTAAGGCCGCTGCCGCGGCCAAGGCACGGCCGAAAGCGCCGAAGGTCATTTCAAATCCTCGCTGGTTCGTCGGTCAACTACTGGAAAACACGCTGTTTCTCAACCGCTCAGGACCGAGTCTTGAGCTGGTCCCGAATTTCCCGAAGGACCAGCAGCTCGTCGCTCGGCGCCGCCGCCGCCGCCTCGGAACGCAGGTTGAGCCCGGTGGCGGCCCTCACAAGCTGGTAGATGGCGAAGGCGAGGATCAGGAAGGTGACGAGGGCGGTGGCGAATTGCCCGTACCCGATCATCGGAACGCCTGCTTCCTTCAATGCCGCATAATTGTTCGGATCGCCGGAATATCCTGCCGGGATCGGGCCGAGGCGGACGAAATAGCTCGAGAAGTCGAGCCCGCCGAACAGCCCGCCGATCACCGGCATGATGATGTCGCTGGTCAGGGACGTGACGATCGTCGCGAACGCCGCTCCGATGATCACCGCCACCGCCAGGTCGAGCACGTTGCCCCTGGAGACGAATTGACTGAATCCGGACATGACTGGCGTCTCCTTGTCGATCGGTGGAGGTTCGTAACCCGCTCGTCCAATGCCGTCACCCCGGCGCAAGCCGGGGCCTTTTGTCGAGTGAAAGGCTCGGCGCCCTCGTCTCGTCCAGGCCACGGCTTTCGCCGGAGTGACGCTTACCTGCGATCCGGTCAATGACCGCCGTGCGGGGCCTCCTCGGCGGCGGCCACCACCGGCGCTTCCACCGTGATCGGCGGAGCCACGTTGAACGAGAAGGTGAGGGGGATCTTGTCGCCGGCTTTCACTTTCGAGCTGATCCCGAAAAGCATCGCGTGCCGCCCGCCCGGCTCGAAGACGAGCTCGCCGCGGCTCGGGAACTCGATTTCCTTGTGCTGCTTCATCTTCGTCTTGCCGCCGCTCATGCTCGTCTCGTGCAGCTCGATCCAGCGAACCGAGGGGCTGGAGACTCCGACCAGCCGGGTGCCCTCGCTCCCCGCCTCCATTCGGAAATAGGCGCCGCCGGGACGGCTCTTCGCCGCCGGCAGCCGGACCCAGACGTCGTTCACCCGGACCGATCCGTCCGGCGGCGGCCGGTCGCAGCCCGCCAGGATCGCCGCCGCGGCGCG
>DASVTA010000192.1:0-2206 GCA_036387815.1 Allosphingosinicella sp. | reverse complement strand
AATACGATGCCGACGAGGCCGAGTGGAGTCACGCTGCGGTCTCCGTCATGTCGCCGCGCCGTTGCGCCGGAGCAGGCCGCCGATCCGGCGCCGCCGCCGAAGCGCGGCGGCGGCATCGGCGATCCGCCGCGGCGAGCGTGCCGCCATCGCGGCCGCGCGGAGCCAGTTCCGGCCCCGCAGCTCGTCGGCCAGAAGCCCGACCCAGCGCGCCGCCCGGATGCGCTCCAGCCGCTCGGCGAAGGCGCGGGCGAGCTCCGGATCCCGCTGGATCCGGGCATCGCCGGCCATCGCCTCCGCCGATTCGATCAGCCCGTCGGCGATGGAGCGGCCGGCCGTCAGCTGGCCCGGGCGCGCCATGTAGAAATACATGGCCTTCCGCGCCGCCACCCACTTCACTCCGCAAAGCAACGCATTCATGTAGAATTCGAAATCCTCTCCGGCCGAATGGCGGACCGTGTGGAAACGCAGGCCGTGCCGGCGCAGCCAGGCGGTGCGGAACATCGCCTTGAGTATCCAGTCGCGCCGGCACATCTCGGCGGCCGTCAGCAGCCGGCCCTCTTCGGTCTGTTTCCAGCCGGAAAGCTCGTAGATGGACGCCCAGGGCTTGTCAGCCCCCTGCGAGATGAGCAGCTGATCGTCGCTGACCGCGTCCGCGTCCGCGGCGCCGGCGACTTCCAGAAGATAGGAGAGGCGGCCCGGTGCGAACCAGTCGTCCGCGTCGAGGAGGGCCACCCACTCGCCGCGCGCTTCGTCGAGCCCCTTGTTGCGGGCGGCGCTTGGGCCGCCGTTGACGGGCAGGCGGAAGCCGCGAACCCGCGGGTCCGCCTCGAGGCGCCGGATCGCGGCGGCGGTGGCGCCTCCATCGGTCGAGCAATCGTCGACGATGAGAACTTCGACCTCCACGTCCTGCGCAAGCGCGGAACCCACGGATTTATCGAGATAATCCGCGACGTTGAAGGCCGGTATCAGGACCGAGACGACCGGCGCCGGCCGCAACACAGGCTGATCCGCAACCGTCATTGGCGAAATTCACTCCGTTGGATCCGCAACAAGGCCGGCGGGCGCATCGTTGCGTCCATGCGACTGGATTCGCGGCACGGGCGCCGCTAGAGGCGCCTACACGCACCCGGTGGAGGTTGGAAGCCTCTGCCTGGGCAGCGGCGGCGATGCCCCGCGCGGGGGCCGCCCGTCGCTGCCGCTCTTCCGACAGGAAAGTGACCGACCGAATGACATCTTGCCACGTCCCCGAAGGAGGGCTCTCTTGAAAGGCATCATATTGGCCGGCGGGAGCGGCACCCGGCTCTATCCCGCGACCCTGACCGTCTCGAAGCAATTGCTTCCGGTCTACGACAAGCCGATGATCTATTATCCGCTCTCCACCCTGATGCTGGCCGGCATCCGGGAGATCCTGATCATCTCCACTCCGCGCGACCTGCCGAGCTTCCGAAGCCTGCTCGGGGACGGAAGCACCTTCGGAGTCTCTTTGTCCTATGCCGAGCAGGCTCAGCCCAACGGGCTCGCCGAAGCCTTCCTGATCGGACGCGAGTTCGTCGGCGAAGACAGCGTCGCGCTGATCCTGGGCGACAACATTTTCTTCGGAAGCGGCCTCGCCGAGCTTTGCCGGGAGGTCGCCGGCCGCGAGGCCGGAGCGACCGTCTTCGCCTATCATGTCGAGGATCCGCAGCGTTACGGCGTGGTCACATTCGATCCCGAGACGATGCGGGCGGTGGAGATCGTCGAGAAGCCGCCGGAGCCAAGGTCCAACTGGGCGGTGACGGGCCTCTATTTCTACGACAACCGGGTGCTCGACATCGCCGCCCAGGTGAAGCCGTCGCACCGCGGCGAGCTGGAGATCACCGACGTCAACCAGGCTTATCTGGAGATGGGCGAGCTCAACGTGGTTCGCCTCGGCCGCGGCTATGCCTGGCTCGACACCGGCACCCACGACAGCCTCCACGAGGCCGCCTCGTTCGTGAAGACGGTCGAGCACCGCCAGGGGATCAAGGTGATGTCGCCGGAGGAGATCGCCTTCGATTACGGCTATCTCGACGCGGACCAGCTGCGCGCCGCCGCCGACCGGCTCGGCAAGTCCGATTACGCGACCTTCCTCAGGCGCCGCGCCGACGAGGGCCCTTCCGGTCCCGGCGGGCTTTACGGAGTGGCGCGATGAGCGAGCGCCTCAACATCCTCGTCACCGGCGGCGCCG
>DASVTA010000191.1:0-8221 GCA_036387815.1 Allosphingosinicella sp. | reverse complement strand
CGCCGGGCGAGTGGCGCCGGCGCAATTCTGGAAAGGCAAGAAGGCGAGGCTGGCCGCGCCGGTGGTGCAGGTGAGCGGCGATGCGACGCTCGAGGATCGGCAGCTCGAAGGGCGGCTGGCGCTTCGTTCGCCCGCCTTGAGCGTGGTCGGGACGGGCACGATCGACCTCGCCCGAAGCGCTTTTCGCGATCTGCGCGTGGGCGCCGACCTGCTCCGCCCCGAGGCCCTGTTCACCAACATGACAGGGCGGAAGGTACGGCTGGTCGCATTGCTCGACGGCCCCTTCAGGACCTTCGCCTTCGCCTACCGGCTGACCAGCCCACAGGTCAGTTTCGACAAGACCGGATTCGAGGATGTCTGGGCCCAAGGGCGCGGGCGCTTCTCGAAGGCGCCGGTGTCGGTGCCGCTCGTCATGTCGGCCCGCCGCGTGACCGGGGTCGGCGACGTCGCGGGCGGGATCCTCGCCAACCTCCGGGTCGAGGGCCTGCTCAAGGTCACCGGCAAGGCGCTGACCGGCGAGGGGCTGAGCCTGACGTCGGACAAGCTCAAGGGCAAGTTGAGCCTGTTCGTCGACCTCGTCACCGGCCGCTTCGACGTCGTCATCTCGGGCGGCCTCACCCGCTACCTGATCCCGGGGCTCGGTCTCGTAGACGTCGTCACCGAGCTCAAGGTGGTCCGTCACCCGAGCGGCAAGGGGACCCTCGTGACCGGCAAGGGCCGCGCCTGGGTCAGGCGCTTCGACAACAGGTTCCTCGCAGGCCTGGCGGGCGGCCTGCCCTATCTCGAGGCGGATCTCGTCCGGGGCAACGATTTCGTCCTCCACTTCCGGAACCTCGTGCTGACGGCGCCGAAGATCCGGATAGCGGGAGCCGGCTTCCGGCGACGGGACGGCACCTTCTTCTTCGAGGGCAAGGGCGCCCAGGCGGCCTACGGCGCCTTCGAGATGAGCCTCGACGGCCGCATCGAGCGGCCGAAGCTGGCGATCCGGCTGGCCCGGCCAAGCGAGGCTCTGGGCCTGGAGGACGTCCTCCTCGACCTCGATCCGACGCCGTCGGGCTTCGCCTACCGCGCTTCGGGACGATCCCATCTCGGGCCTTTCACCTCGAACGGAGCGATCCTGTTGCCGCAGGGCGGGCAGGCGCTGATCCAGGTCGCGGCGCTCAATGTCTCGAGCAGCCGCGCCTCCGGCTCCCTTCGGTCCGATCCGGGCGGCTTCACCGGAAAGCTCGACGTCGGCGGCGGCGGCCTCGCCGGGCGGCTGGTCTTCAGCCCGTGGAACGGCCTCCAGCGGGTGGCGATCGACCTCACGGCCGACAACGCCCGTTTCGCCGGTCCGCCTCCGATCGTGATCCGGAGCGGCCGTCTGGAGGGGGTGGCGCTGCTCGATCCCGCGGGAACCTCGCTCAAGGGCAGCCTCACCGCGAGGGGGCTGAGCCGGGGCGCGCTGTCGATCGCGACGCTCACCGCAACGGGCGAGCTTCGCGGCGGCACGGGGCAGATCCGAACCCGGATCGCGGGCACGCGCGGCCGCGACTTCGTCTTCGACACGGTGGCCGACATCGCTCCCGGACGGCTCCGGCTGACCGGCCGCGGCACCGTCGACCGCCGCTCGATCGTCCTCAGCCAGCCCGCGGTCCTCGTCCGCGAAGGCGACGGCTGGCGCCTGGCGCCGACCGAGATGACGTTCGCCGGCGGCAACGCCACCGTCTCCGGGCTGTTCGGCGGTTCGGCCAGCGAGCTGAACGCGCGGCTGGAATCCATGCCGCTCGGCGTCCTCGACATCGGCTGGCCGAGGCTTGGGCTGGGGGGATCCGCCTCGGGCACCTTGAGCTACCGGTTCGGATCGGCGGGCGAGCCGAGCGGCGACGCCAATCTGCGGGTCCGCGGCCTTACCCGGTCCGGGCTCGTCCTGTCTTCCCGGCCGGTCGATATCGGCCTGGTCGCGAAACTTGCGGGCGGCAACGCGGCGATGCGCGCGGTCGCGGTCAGCGAGGGACGAACGATCGGACGGGCCCAGGCGCGGCTCGCGCCGATCGGGCGAAGCGGCAATATCGGCGAGCGGCTGAGCGCCGCGCCGCTGTTCGCGCAGCTGCGCTACAACGGACCCGCCGACACTTTGTGGCGGCTCACCGGAGTCGAGCTTCTCGACGTCTCGGGACCGGTGGCGGTCGGCGCCGACGCGCGCGGGACGCTGAACAATCCCCAGATTCGCGGCTCGCTGAGAACCGAGCGCGCCCGGATCGAGAGCGCCGTCACCGGGATGGTGATCGACAACGTCCGGGCTTCGGGGCGGTTCGGCGGCTCCAAGCTGGTGCTCGACAGCTTCGCCGGCACCACCAAGCGCGGCGGAACGGTGGCCGGACGCGCCACCTTCGACCTCGCCGGGCCGAAAGGCTTCGGCATCGACATCGCCCTTCAGGCCAAGGCCGCACAGCTGCTCGACCGGGACGACATCAAGGCGCAGGTCACCGGGCCGGTCGCGATCCGCTCGGACGGCGAGAACGGCAGCATCTCGGGCAAGGTCGATCTCGTCAGCGGCAGCTTCCGGCTCGGCGCCGTCACCGCCTCGACCAAGGTGCCGCGGCTCGCGGTGCGCGAGATCAACCGCCCCGCCGGCGAGCCGGCGGCGGCCCGGCGCCTGTCGCCCTGGCGACTCGATCTCGACGTCAATGCCCGCAACCGGCTGATGGTCGCCGGCCTCGGCATCAACAGCGAGTGGAGCGCGGACCTCAAGATCGCCGGCACCGTCACCGAGCCGAGGATCAGCGGCCGCGCCGACCTCGTCCGCGGAAGCTACGATTTCGCCGGCCGCCGCTTCGATCTCGAGCGCGGCCAGATACGCTTCCTCGGCGAATCGCCGGTCAATCCGGTGCTCGACATCACGGCGGAGGGCGGAGTCCAGGGGCTCAACGCCGTGATCCGAGTGACGGGCCGCGGCCAGCAGCCGGAGATAAGCTTCGCGAGCACCCCGGCGCTGCCGCAGGACGAGCTGCTCAGCCGGCTCCTGTTCGGAACGTCGATCACCAACCTCTCCGCGCCCGAAGCGCTTCAGCTCGCGGCGGCGGTGGCATCGCTCAACAACAGCGGCGGCGGTCTCGATCCGATCAACGCGGTGCGCGCCGCCACCGGCCTCGATCGGCTCCGGATCGTCCCCGCCGACATCACCACCGGCCAGGGCACGGCCATCGCCGCCGGCAAGTATCTCGGCCGGCGCGTCTATGTCGAAGTGGTGACGGACGCCCGCGGCTACTCGGCGACGCTCGTCGAATATCAGATCACCCGCTGGCTCTCGATCCTGTCGAGCATCTCGACCATCGGGCGCGAGAGCGTGAACGTGCGCGTTTCGAAGGACTATTGAAGAGCCACCGTCATTGCGAGGAGCGGAGCGACAAAGCAATCCAGCGGGCGGAGACGCAGCACTGGATTGCTTCGCTGCGCTCGCAATGGCGTCAAAACGAATTGATCTATGTCTACAACTACGCCAGCCGCGCGGCAGCAATTCGTTAACGCGCCTCGGCTAATCTTCACCCCGGCCTCAACTTGGGGATGGGGATCCGAATGTCCTCGGATGACGATGATGGTTTCGACGGCGGCCGCCGCGCCGAAAGGCTATCGGTGGACGCCGAGACCCGGCTTCGGCCGAACAGCTGGAGCAGCCTCCAGATCAAGATGCTCGATCTGTCCGCCTCGGGCTTCCGGGCGGAGTGCGAGGCGCGGGTGAAGCCCGGCGGCAGCGTCTCGCTCGACGTGCCGGGTATCGGCTCGGTCGACGCGCAGGTGGAGTGGCAGCGGGCCGGGCAGTTCGGCGCGCGCTTCTTCGCTCCGATCGACATCGGGCGCTGCCAGTGGACCTTCCGCGACCGGCATCACACGCTCGCGCGCCTGCTCGTCGAGCGGGCGGCGGCGAAGCGCGCCGGCCGAAGCGGTGCGGAGGGGCAGCTGAGACGCGAAATTCTGACCGCCTTGCCGATGCGCAAGGGCTGTGCCTCGGCGTGAAGCCTGGCGGCAAGGAAGCGCTTTTTTAACTTGGGTTACCTAAGGCTCTTCCACCGGTTCCGGCAGGAAGCGGCATCATCATCGGGACGCAGGAAGCGATGCGCAAAGGGCGGTTCGCCGGTTTGAGCGACAGGGGCCAGGAGCCCGTCACTCCGCCGGGAATCGCGGAGCTTCTGCTGTTCGACTTCACTCCGGCCGCCGATGAAGACGATCACCGAGCGGCGTCCGAACGCGCCCGAACCCTCCGGCTCTCGCTGCCCCTGCTTACCGGCGCCCACGCGCTGTGGGGGGCGGTGCTGCTCGGCGGGCTGGCCGCCGGCGGCGCAGCGAAGGGCTTCGCCGGGCTGACCAGCCTGCTCCTGGCGATCCTGCTTCTCGACGGCCTCCTCTGGCTCGGCACGAAACGCCTGAAGCTTCGTCCCGACCGGATGATGGGCCTGGCCGCCCTGCACGGCCTTGCGACCGCGGCCTTGTGGGTCGCCGCGGCGCTCGCCGTCCCGGCGGAGGCTCAAACGGTCATGGTGAAGGCGGCGCTGATCGTCGGCGCCGGCTCGGCCATCCCCGTGTTCTTCAGCGTCCCGTTGTTGATGATCCTGGCGGTCGGCACCGCTTTCGCGGTGGCCGCAATGCTGCGGACGGCAGAGCCGGTCGTTCCGATCGGCGCCGCCTTCAGCCTCTTCCTGCTCTGCCTCGGCATTTCGAGAGCGCGCCAGCTCCTCACCTCCGCCCGCCAGCGCCTCGCGCTCGAATGGCAGGCGGAAAAGGCGCGGCGCTTCGTCGCCGATTTCGAGGCGAGCGGGCGCGGCTGGTTCTGGGAGACGAATGCGGACGGAGCGCTGACCTATGTCTCCGAGCCGCTCGCGGCGCATCTCGGCCTGGCGGCCGCCGAGCTGATCGGCCGGCGCTTCGAGGACGTGCTCCTGCTCGATTGCGCCGAGGAGGACGAAAGCCGCCGAACGCTCGGCTTCCATCTCTCCGCCCGCTTCCCCTTCGCCGACGTAGAGGTCCGCGCGCCGGCCGCACAGGAAATCTGGTGGTCGCTTTCGGGAAGCCCGAATTTCGACCATTACGGCCGCTTCCTGGGCTTCCGCGGTCTCGGCAGCAATCTCTCCGAGCAGCGCCGGAGCGACGCCGAGGTCAGCAAGCTTGCCCGCTACGACAGCCTCACCGGCCTCCCCAACAGGGCCATGATGCGCAAGATGCTGGATCAGGCGCTCGCCAATGCCGACGCCCGCCGCCGCGGCTGCGCGCTGATGGTCATCGATCTCGACCGGTTCAAGCAGGTCAACGACACGCTCGGCCACCCGGTGGGCGACAAGCTTTTGAGGAAGGTCGCCGCACGCCTCGCGCAAGTTCTCGGCGACGACGGGCAGGTGGGAAGGCTGGGGGGCGACGAGTTCGAGGCCATCCTGCCCGGGGTCGAGGAGGAAGGCCGCCTCTCGGAGCTGGCGAAGCGGCTGATCGAGCAGGTCTCGCGCCCTTACAAGATCGAAGGGCATGAGATCCGGATCGGAACCTCGGTCGGGATCGCGGTGGCGGTGCCCGGAAAGACCCTGGCGGAAGCGCTGATCAAGGATGCGGACGTCGCCCTCTATGCCGCAAAGGCGGACGGGCGCGGCACCTTCCGCTTCTTCGCGCAGGAGATGCACGCTCTCGCGACGGAGCGGCAGATACTTGAGACGGACCTTCGCCATGCCCTCGGCAATGACGAGCTGAGGCTCCTCTACCAGCCGATCGTCGACTCGGTTTCTGAAGAGGTCGTGGCTTTCGAAGCCCTGCTGCGCTGGAACCACCCCAGCCGCGGGCTGTTGCCGCCGTCCCTGATCATCCCGCTCGCGGAGGAAAGCGGCCTCATGCCGAGGATCGGCGAGTGGGTGCTGCGCACCGCCTGCGCCGAAGCGGCGAAATGGCCTCGCTACATCCGGATCGCCGTCAACCTCTCTCCTGTGCAGTTCACCGACGCCGGCCTTGCCGCCACCGTCACCGGGACCCTGGCCTCTTCCCAGCTCGATCCCGAGCGGCTCGAGCTGGAGATCAACGAAGCCGTCTTCCTGGCCGATCGGGCCGTCACCGAGGCTACTCTGACACGGCTCCGGAGCATCGGCGTCCGGCTTGCTCTCGACAATTTCGGCACCGGCCATTCGGGCCTGGGCCATTTGCGCGACGCTCCGCTGGACAAGATCAAGATCGACCAGAGCTTCGTCCGCGGAGCCGCCAGCCCGGGAAGCCGGAACGGCGCGATCGTCCGGGCCATCGTCGTCCTCGCCGAAAGCCTGGGCATGGACACGACCGCGGAGGGTGCCGAGACGATCGAGGAGCTGTCGCTGATACGCCGGCTCGGCTGCTCGCAGGTCCAGGGCTTCATCTTCGCCACGCCGATGCCCGCCGAGGAAGCGCTGGCGCTCGCGACGGAGAGCCGGCCGTCCGCCGAGGTGGTCGGCTTCAGCCGCCCCCCACGCCACCGGCTGATCCGCAACGGCCGGCTGCTCTGGGACGGCCGCACCCTTCCCGTGCGGCTTCGCAACATCTCCGCCGGCGGCGCCATGATCGAGTGCGACAACGAGCTCGAGCCCGGAACTCCGGTGGAGCTCGACCTGTCGGAGGCCGGCACTCTTCCGGCGGAGGTGCGCTGGTGCCAGCAGGGCCAGGTCGGGCTTCACTTCGGCGAGGAATTCGCCCTCGGCAAGCTCGCCCGCACCCGCCGTGAACGATCCGCGCCCCAGATGCTGAAGCCGGAATATCTGGAGCCGCGCAAAGCGGCGAAATAAGCTCCCGTCATCCCGGCGAAAGCCGGGACCTCAGGCCGGAAGGACACGGCGCGTCTCCCCGAGATCCCGGCTTTCGCCGGGACGACGAGCTGAGGGCAATGCCCTCAGCTCGAATAATAAAGGTCGTATTCGACCGGGCTCGGAGTCGTCTCCCAGCGCATCTGCTCCTCCCACTTCAGCTCCATATAGGCGTCGATCTGGTCGTCGCTGAACACGTCGCCCTTGGTGAGGAAGGCGCGGTCGTTCTGGAGTGAGATGAGCGCCTCGCGAAGCGAGCCGCAGACGGTGGGCACGTTGACCAGCTCCTGGGGCGGAAGATCGTAGAGATTCTTGTCCATCGGATCGCCGGGATGGATCCGGTTCTGGATGCCGTCGAGCCCGGCCATGAGGATCGCCGAATAAGCCAGATAGGGATTGGCGAGCGCGTCCGGGAAGCGGAATTCGACCCGCTTGGCCTTTTCGCCGGTGCCGTAGGGGATTCGGCAGGAAGCGGAGCGGTTGCGGCTCGAATAAGCGAGAAGCACCGGAGCCTCGAAGCCGGGGACGAGCCTTTTGTAGCTGTTGGTGGTCGGATTGGTGAAGGCGTTCAGCGCCTTGGCGTGCTTGATCACTCCGCCGATGAAGTAGAGCGCCATCTCCGACAAGCCGGCATAGCCGTTGCCGGCGAAAAGCGGCTTGGAGCCGTTCCAGATCGAGAAGTGGGCGTGCATGCCCGAGCCGTTGTCGCTCTTGATCGGCTTGGGCATGAAGGTGGCCGTCTTCCCATAGGCCTGGGCGACCATGTGGACGACGTACTTGTAGATCTGCATCCGGTCCGCGGTCTGGACCAGGGTCCCGTAGGTGAGGCCGAGCTCATGCTGGGCGGCGGCGACCTCGTGATGATGCTTGTCCATCGGCAGGCCCATCTCGATCATTGTCGAGACCATCTCGCCCCTGATGTCCATGGCGCTGTCGACCGGAGCGACGGGGAAGTAGCCGCCCTTGGCGCGCGGCCGGTGGGCGAGGTTGCCGCCTTCGTATTCGCGGCCCGTATTGGTCGGAAGCTCGACGTCGTCGATCCGGAAGTAGGAGCTGTTGTAGCCGTCCTCGAAGCGGACGTCGTCGAACATGAAGAACTCGGCCTCCGGTCCCACGAAGACGGTGTCGCCCACGCCCGTCCCCTTGAGATAATTCTCGGCGCGCTTGGCGGTCGAGCGGGGATCGCGGGCGTAGAGCTCCCCGGTGCCCGGATCGACGATGTCGCAGAAGACGACGAGCATTGGGGTGGCGCTGAACGGGTCGACATAGACGGCGTCCAGGTCCGGCTTGAGGATCATGTCCGACTCGTTGATCGCCTTCCAGCCGTTGATCGAGCTTCCGTCGAACATGAAGCCGTCGACCAGCTGGTCCTCGTCGACCGCGCCCGCGACCATCGAGAGATGCTGCCACTTGCCGCGCGGGTCGGTGAACCTCAGGTC
>DASVTA010000190.1:0-4035 GCA_036387815.1 Allosphingosinicella sp. | reverse complement strand
GGTGGACGCACTAGGGCTCGAACCTAGGACCCGCTGATTAAGAGTCAGCTGCTCTACCAACTGAGCTATGCGTCCGTCGCCCTGCGGCGGAAGCGGCCAGATAGGGGGGGAAGCGGCGGATTGCAACTGCGAGCCGCCATTAGGCCGGTTCGAATCCCGGCGCAGGCCGGGACCCGGGTCGTTTCACCGCCTGTGGGCCACGGCCTTCGCCGGGGAAGACGCTGCCCCGGCCGACGGGCGGCGACAAAGGACGCGGAGGGTTCGCCAGCCTTGGCTTCCGGCCGGTTTTTCCGTCAATGATCCGCTTTCACCGCCGCAAGCTCGTTTCCGGAAGGATCGAGAAAGTGGAAGCGGCGGCCGCCGGGAAAGGCGAAGATCGGCCTAACGATCCGGCCGCCCGCCGCCTCGACGGCGGCGAGCGCCGCCTCGAGGTCGGGAACGTCGATCACCGGCAGCGGCGCCTTCGTCGCCTCGTCCGAGTCGCCCTGGAGGCCGATGTCGGTGTCGCCGGTGAGGGTGGCGGCATAGGTCGGACCGAACCCGGTCAGGCTCCAGCCGAACGCCGCCTCGTAAAAGGCCTTGGCCGCTCCGGTGTCCGTGACCGGGAGCTCGACATAGTTGAGACGGGCCATCGCAATGCTCCTGCATTCGTCGTCCCGGCGGAAGCCGGGGCCTCAGCGGGTGAGGACGCGTGCGCCCTTACCCAGGGGGATCCCGGCCTTCGCCGGGATGACGTTCGGCTGCCGCCGGCGGCTGTTCGTCAATAGCGGCGAAGCAGCCCCGAAAGCCGGCCCTGGATCCGAACCTGCTCGGGCCGGTAGCGCTGCGGGTCGTAGCGGCGATTCGCCGGGTCCAGGCGAACCATCTGGCCTTCCTTTCGGTAGGTCTTCAAGGTCGCTTCATTGTCGTCGATAAGCGCCACCACGATCTCTCCGTCGCGGGCGGTATCGGTCTTGCGGATGAGCGCGTAGTCGCCGTCGAGAATTCCCTCGTCGACCATCGAATCCCCCGCGACCTCGAGCGCATAATGCTCGCCCGGGCCGAGCAGAGCGGCGGGGACGGGGAGGGTGGTCTGCCCTTCCAGGGCCTCGATCGGCATGCCCGCGGCGATCCGGCCGTGGAGGGGCAGGTCGATGACGTCGTTGTCGGCCCTGGGAGCGGCGGTCGAGGCCTTGGGCTGGGCGCCGGCTCCGGCCTGGGTGTCGGGCACCCGAAGGATCTCGAGCGCCCGGGCGCGGTTCGGCAGGCGGCGGATGAAGCCGCGCTCCTCGAGTGCCGAGATGAGCCGGTGGACTCCCGACTTGGACTTGAGCTCCAGCGCTTCCTTCATCTCCTCGAACGAAGGGGAGACGCCGCTTTCGGCGAGGCGCGTCTGGATGTAGGTCAGAAGCTCACTTTGCTTTCGCGTCAGCATATCGGGTCCCCTGGGAAACGAACGAGGAACGTGTAGGGAACGTTACGGGAGCTGTCAAGCGACCGCGGAACACTCCGCGATTTTGATGAAATTAGCGAGGATCCGGTGGCCGTCCCGGCTCGCGATACTTTCCGGGTGGAATTGCACCGAGTGGATCGGCAGGCCGGTGTGGCGCAGGCCCTGGATGGTGCCATCCTCGGCCTGGGCATTGACCGAGAGGCACAGCGGAACGCTTTCCGGCGCCACCGTCAGCGAATGGTAGCGGGCCGCGGTGACGGGGGAAGCGAGGCTTTCGAACAGGCCGGTGCCGTCATGGCCGACCGCGCTGGTCTTGCCGTGCATGGCTTTCTCAGCCCGGACCACCCGTGCGCCGAAATGGAGCGCGATGGCCTGGTGGCCCAGGCAGATGCCGAGCAGCGGCTTGCGCTCCCCGGCACAGGCGCGGACCAGCTCGAGCGACGCTCCGGCCGCTTCCGGCCGGCCCGGCCCAGGCGAGATCAGGAAGGCCGACGCTCCGGTCGCCAGCGCCTCGGCGGCGGTGAGGGCGTCGTTCCGCTCCACCCGCACCTGCGCCCCGAGCTCGAGGAGATAATGGACGATGTTCCAGGTGAAGCTGTCGTAATTGTCGAGGACCAGGATCATCGGAACGCCATCCGTCCGTCCCGGTCAGGGCGTCGCTCCGGGCCCGAGCAGCTCGTCCTTGAGTTGGCGGACCGCTTTTTCGTTGCGCTCGATCTTCAGTGCGCCGCGCATGGCGGCGGTGAACTGGCGGGCATATTCCTCGCCGATGATCGCTCCGAACTGGCTTCGCACCGCCTGGACGAGGCCCGGTTCCTTGCTCGCGTCGCCCGGGACGATCCGATCGAGATAGACGACGAACCAGCCCCGGCCGTCCGGAGCGGCGAGGATCCGGGCCTTGCCCCGGGGAAGGCTGAACATCATCGCCAAAGGCGGCGGAACCTGATCGTTCGCGCGCGCGATGTCGCGGCGGGTGGCGGTCAGGGTCTGGACCGCCGGGAGCTTCACCTGCGCCTGAGCAAAGGCCTGGGCCGGGGCCATCCCGCCGTTGATCCTTGCGACGATCGCGCTTGCGACGGCCCGGGCCCGTTCGGAAGCCCGGCGGACGGTCAGATCCGCCTTCACCCGGTCGCGGATCGCGGCCAGCGGCGGCGCCGCGGCGGGAACGGTGCGCATTACGGCGACGAGGGCGTAGCGCTGGTTCTCCTGGATCGTCTCGACCCCCGGCTCCTCGCCCGGCTCGAGCGCGAAGGCGCCTTCTAGAAGCGGCTGGAGCTCCGGCGGCGCCTGCCATCCGGCCGTTCCCGGTGCCGCTCCCGCCGCGGTGACGGGCGGCGTTTCCTTCACCGCAAGCTTCTGCGAGGCGACGATCTCGTCGAAGCTCGAGCCGTCGCCGATCGCATTCTCGATCCGGGCCGCGAGATCGTTGACGGCGTTCTGGGCCTTGCGCTGCTGGATCTGCGCCGCGAGCTCTCCGCGGACCGCGGCGAGCGGCTTGGACGCGGAGACGGTGACGTCGTCGACCTTGAGGACATGCCAGCCGAACGGCGAGCGGACCGGCCCCACCGTCGCGCCCTTGGCTGCGCCGAACACCGCCGTGGCCACGGCCGGCGAGCTCTTGGCCGCGAGCGCCTCCCGGGTGTTGGCTCCAAGCGCGATGTCCCCCACGCCGAAGCCTGCCTGGGCGGCGGCGGCGGCGAAGCTCGTTCCACCTGCGACCTTCTGCGCCAGCGCCCGGGCCGCCGCCTCGTTCTGGAGCACGACCTGGGAGAGGGTTCGGGTCTCACGGGCCGCGTAAGCGGGATCGGAGCGATAGGCGGCCTGGATCTCGGCCTCGCTCGCCTGCGACTGGGCCGCCACGTTCTCCGGCCCGAAGGCGGCGTAGCGAATCACCCGCCGCTCGGGAATGGTGTAGCGGGCCCGGTTCGTCCGGTAGAAGGCGGTGAGCTCGGCCTCGCTCGGCTCGGCGCCCGGGCCCATCGCCGTCGAGGGCACGGCCCCGACGATGCCGCTTCGGGTCTCGAGCAGCAGCGAGGCATATTGATTGGCGATCGCCGCCGGCACGTGGGCGGCGCGGCTGGCGGGACCGAGCAGCTGGCGCTGGAGGATCCGAGTCGCGAAATCCTCGCGCACCTGCGCCTCGGTCAAATTCTGCTGGGCAAGGACGCTCCTGAAGGTGGAATCGTCGAAGCGGCCGGTGAGATCGTGGAATTCCGGAATGGAGGCGATCTCGCCGTCGATCATCCGGCGCGAGGCGCCCAGGCCCTGCTCCCGGGCGAAGACGGCGCTGGCGGTGAGGTCGATCAGCTGCTCCATCACTTCCTCGAGCGCGCCCTGGCGGAGGAAGGACGCCATATCGAGCTCCGGCTGCTCGCGGCGCAGCCGGTCCAGCTGGCGCTGCACCTCTTCGCGAAGCCTGACGGAGGTGATCTCCTCGCCGCCGACCGTCGCGACCGTGGTGGCGCTGACCCCGCCCAGGCCGCCGACGCCGCCCCCGCCGCCGGTCCCGAAGCCGGTGATGACGATCGCGAACAGGCCGATGACGAGGACGACCAGCATGATCTTCGCCATGAAGCCGCGGCGGAAAATGGAGAGCATCTTGT
>DASVTA010000189.1:0-7082 GCA_036387815.1 Allosphingosinicella sp. | reverse complement strand
CCCTCCACCACCCGGCTGCGCCGGGCGGTCCCCCTCCCCGAGGCGAGCTCGGGGAGGAATGAGGCCCGCGCGCGCGAGTTCCTCCCCGAGCTCCCTCGGGGAGGGGGACCGCGCGAAGCGCGGTGGAGGGGAAGAGCGCGGAGCCGATAAGCCGGTCGGCAATGTCCGGCACGGCCCCGCGGGCAGGTCTTCGCGGCACCGCGCGCGGACGGCCGCCCGATCGCCCCTCCACCACCCGGCTGCGCCGGGCGGTCCCCCTCCCCGAGACGAGCTCGGGGAGGAATGAGGCTCGGGCGCGCTTGGTTCAGGAGGCCAGCTTCTCGCGGTCCAGGCGGAGGGTGACGATGAGGCCGTCCGCGGCCCAGTCATATTCGATGGCGCCGCCCAGTTGCTTGGAGACGCTCCTGTGGACGAGCTTGCTTCCAAAGCCGTTCGGCTCGGGAGGCGCTTCCACGTCCGGGCCGCCCCGCTCCATCCAGATCAGCTCCACCCGGCCGTCTCCGCCGGTGGTGGTGGTCACGTCCAGGGTTCCGGCTCCCGCCGAAAGGGCGCCGTATTTGAGCGAGTTGGTGGCGAGCTCGTGGATCACCAGCGCAAGGCTGGTCGCCGCGCCCTCGCCCACGCCCATCCGTTCCACGGCGACCCTGATCCGGCCGCTGAACGCGCCGAGATCGTCGTAGGGCGCAAGCAGGATCGAGAGCAGGTCTCCCAGAAGCGCGGCGCTGCCCTGCCCGCCGGGGAGCGGCCGGACGAGGTCGTGGGCTCGGCCGAGCGCGGTCAGCCGCTGAGTGAGCTCGAGCGCCATCTCCTCGGTCGAAGAGGTCGAGCGCGAGGTGATGTGAGTCAGGCCCGCGGCGATGGCCAGCAGGTTCTTGACCCGGTGGCTCATCTCGCCGGCGAGCAGCTCGTGCCCTTCCTCCGCCTGCTTCCGGCCCGTCACGTCGAGGAAGATCCCGAACATGGTCCGGCCGACCATCCCGACATCCTCGCCGCGGCCGCGCGAGGCGATCCAGCGGATCTCGCTTCCCACCATGATCCGGAAATCCGTCTCATAGCCGCCGAGGACGGCGCGGGTGGCGGCGAAGGCCGCCCGGACCCGGTCGCGGTCGGCCGGATGGATGTGCGACGACAGCTCCTCGAAGGTCACGCGCTGGCTCCACGACAGCCCCCAAAGCTCGAAGCCGCGCTCGTCCATGGTGAAGCTGTCGCTGTCGACGTTCCAGGTCCACAAGGCGATCCCGGCCGCCTGCACGGCCCGGCGCAGGTCTTCGGGCTGCCATCGGTGCGCCTGCGGGGAGGTGGACGGAGCCGACATTTACCACCTCTTTCGCCACCGGCGCCGGATTTCGGGCCCCAAGGCTTTGTAGTGACTATTTGCGGCGACCGCCACCGGCGCTCGATCGCGCCCAAGCGGGATGGACGGGCGGCGGCGAAGCCCCGGTTGCTTTCCGCCGCCGCCCGCCCATATCGGCGGGGCCAGGGGAGAATGAGAGCGGTGCCGACCAAGGCACAGGACAGGATCGGGAGGGGGCCATTCGGGGCGCTCCTGATCCTCTTGAGCCTGTTGCTGGGCTCGGGGACGGCCGCGGCCGCCGGCTCCGACCTGCGCTCGCCGGCGACCCGCCTGGACGCGAACCGCGCTTCGGCGAGCGTCGCCCTCCTTCCCGCCGGGATCCGCAATCCTTCCGACGACGATCCTTCCGGGACGGGGGCCGGCGCGGCCCTTCCGCCGCCGGCGCCGGGACCCGTCACCCGCGCCCTCGGGGCCCGGCCCAGCGCCGAAGCGCCGGTTCGAGACGAAGCCCCGCTCCCCGAGCGGCCTCATGCCTCCTACCGGGCGAGGGCCCCTCCAGCAGCCTGAGCCCGCCGCTTTTCCGCGGCCGCTCAGAACCGAAAGCCCGCCCTGTCCGGGCGGACCCTTCCTGCTGGAGAGAAACCATGTCTTCTTCAACCTATCGACTGACCCACACCCACCGCCGCCTCGACGACGCCATCTCCACGGAGATGCGCCGGCGGCTGCCGGACAGCCTCAAGCTGCTTCGGCTCAAGAAGCTGCGCCTTCTGGTCAAGGACCGGCTGGCGACCCTGATGCGCAGGTCCGTCGCGGCCTGACGTGAAAAGGGCCGGCGTCCCTCGCGGAACGCCGGCCCCGATCGCCCCTCGACGGGACGGAAGCGAGGAAGCGCCGGATGCGCCTCAATCCTCCTCGCCGTAGCGGCTCCGGTAGAAGATCGCTCCGGCCGCCACCGCGACTCCCGCCGCGGCCGCTCCGAGGCCGATGTTGCGCCAGCTGAACAGGCTCTGCTCGCCGAGCGCATGGCCGTCGGCCTCCTCCTCGAGGAAGGCGGCATTGTCGGCGTTGGCGGAGAGGCGCACCCGGCCGTCCTCGACCGCGGCGACGAGCCCGCCGGAAATGTAATGGTGATGGTGCCTGTGCGAGCCGCTGTCGGCCTTGGTGAGCTTGATCCGGGTCCCCTCGACCTTGTCGACGGTGCCGAGGCGGACGCCGTCGGCGCCGAAAATCTCCATATGGGGCTGGATCTGGCTGAGGTCCGCCATGTCGTTCGTCTCCTGCTTAGGGGTGAAGGTTCGCGGCTGTAACGAGGCGCGCGGGGATTGGATGCACGCCGGCGGAGGCGCTCGGGACCGAAACGACCCTGCGCTCGTTGGAGGCTGTCGAAGGAGACTCATGATGCGCCCGATTTTCGCGCTCCCCCTGCTGGCGCTCGCCGGCTGCAACGTCGACAACGATTCGGCCAACGACTCGGTCCGGCTCGAATATAACGAGCAGAGGATCAGGGACGCGGCCTCGGCCACCGCCCGAACGGCCAGGGAGGTCGGCTCCGGAGTGGGCAACGTCGCGGTCAGCACGGGCCGCGCGGTCAGGGAGGAGGTCGGAGACGTCGACGTCGACGTCGACGTGAGCCGGAACCGCTCCAGCGCCGAGCCCGCGAACGAGGCCGCCGCGCGCTGAGCCCGCCCGCGACAGGTTGAAAAAACGGCCGCATTCGGCAAGATGGGCGCATCATTGGGTGGGGACACATGCGCGGACAGGTACTTGGCGTCGATACGAGGACGGGCGACGGAATAGTCACGGGCGACGACGGGCGGCGCTACAGCTTCAAGCCGGCCGACTGGGCCGACCGCGGCGAGCCGGCGGTAGGGATGTTCGTCGATTTCGAGACCCACGACACGCGCGCCCTGAGCATCTTCCCGGTGCCCGGAATGCCGATCCCCGCCACGGCCGCCCCGGCCCCCGCCCAGGAGCCGAGGAGCGACGACCGCAACCGCCTGGTCGCGGCCCTGATCGCCTTCTTCATCGGCTGGCTGGGGATCCACCGCTTCTACCTCGGGCGGACCGGGTCGGGGATCGCGATGCTGCTTCTGAGCTGCACCATCATCGGGATCATCGTCACCGGGCCCTGGGCGTTCATCGACATGATCCGATATCTGATCATGTCCGACCGCGAATTCGCCGAGCGCTACGCCCGCAAGGACCGCTGAGCGGCGGCGAAGCGGACCCATTCGCCCTCTTCCGTCATTCCGGCGAAGGCCGGAAATCCATGGTCAGGGATGACGGCGGAGCGGAAGCGCGGCCACGCCGACTCCGACTCTACCTCGCCTTGTACGCCCCTACCCCCTCCCCGAGGTGCGGGTTGTTCAGCTCGCGCAGCCGGGCCGCGGCATCGTCGTAGAGGAAGGGCAGGAAAGCGTAGCGCTCGCCGCTCGTCACCGGGGTCGCCTCGTGGAGCAAAGAGCAGGAGAAGACGACCGCGCCTCCCGTCGGCGCCCGGTAGCTGCGCCGGCCATATTCGGGAAACCGAAGGTCGCCGCCCTCATAGCCGCCGGCATTGAGGTTGATCGTGACCGCGAACCGGCGGTGGGCCGTGCCCTTGGTGGTATTGTCGCGGTGCGGCCGGAAATGGCCCGCGCCGGCCTGGTAGCGGCCGACGATGTAGCGCTCCATCCGCGTCGCCTCGAACTGGAAGCTCCTTTTCACCAGCGGCACCAGCCGGGTCAGGATCCGGTGGCGAAGGAGTCCGCAAAGGGCCTCGTCGGCGATCTCGCGGTCCCGGCGCATCTTGTGCTGGGGATCGGTCACCAGGATGGTCTTGCCGCCGATCTCGCGCATGAAGCCCGAAGGCTCCCCGCCCGTCTCGCGGTGATGGGCGATCAGCCGCTCGCACAGCGCCGGCTCGAAGATGTTGGGCGCCATCAGCACCGGCGCCCAGTCCGGAAGCGGCATGTGGGCGCAGGCCCGCGCCAGCGCCGCGACCGCCGCCTCGCCGGCCTCGATCGGGAAGGCGGCCACGGCCCGGAGCATCGGATCGACCAGAAGCCAGTGCCGCCGCTCGCCCTCGCCCTCGCCCTCCGGCGCCGCTCCGAACAGCCCGGCGATGGCGCCGTCGCAATCAAGGAAGAAGCGAATCCCGGGGATCTGCTGCGCCACCCGCCCCTGCGGCCCGTCCTCGGGGTCCGAAGTGATCCCGAAGAAGCAGGCGGCGGAATCGTCGAACAGGCGCCGGTGCCGCTCGACGCAGGCGAGCGCCCCGGCCGCCTCGGGATCGGAGGCCCGGCCGAGAAAGAGCAGCAGGATGAAGCGCCCGGCGACGGTGTCGAAGACGTAATTGTCGCTTCCGCCGATCGCCTTCGCCTTGAACCAGGGCGCCGGCTCGCCCGGGAGGAGCGGGCGCTGGCGGGGGTGAGGAGGAGGAGCGGTCATGGCGCCTTTATGCCTACTTACTCCCCTCCCTGAAAGGGAGGGGCAGGCACGGGGCGGCGAAAGCCGGTCGCTTGAAGCCCTCTCCCGTCCTTACGGGAGAGGAGGGGCCCGCCGCGAAGCGGTGGGAGGTGAGGGTCTGTGCACCCGAGTCCGAAAGACCCTCACCTCCCAAGCCTCCGGCTTGGGCCCCTCCTCTCCCGCGGAAAGCGGGAGAGGGGTTCGATCCTACCGCAACGCCGAATAGATCAGCGTCTTGAGCTGCCTTCTGATCGGATAGGTGGAGGAGGGCATCAGCTGGGTCATGAAGATCATGTGCAGCCGCTCGACCGGATCGATGAAGAAAGCCGTCGAGAACATGCCGCCCCAATAATATTCGCCCTTGCTCCCGGGCAGCATCGTCCTGGCCGGATCGAGATTGACTCCGAAGCCGAGGCCGAAGCCCTGGCCCGCGTTGACCGCCTCGCTGAACAGGGAGCGGCTCATTTCGGTGAGGTCGGCGCCGCCCGGAAGGTGGTTCGCGGTCATCAGCTCCAGCGTCTTGCGGCCGACGAGCCGGGCGCCGCCGATCGCTCCGCCGTTCAGGAGCATGGTGCAGAAAAGATGATAATCGGCAATGGTCGAAACCAGCCCCGCGCCGCCGGCGAGCAGCTTGGGCGGAGCGCTCCAGGCGCTTTCGCTCCCACGATCGTAGACGACCGCGCCCTTGCCGGGCCGGAACGCCCAGGCGTCGCCGAGCCGGTGGACCTTGTCGCCGGGGACATGGAAGGCGGTGTCGGTCATACCCAGCGGCGCGAAGATCCGCTCCTCGAAGAACCGGTCGAGCTTCATCCCCGACACGCGCTCGACCACAAGACCGAGCACGTCGGTAGAAACCGAATAGTTCCAGGCGGTACCGGGCGAGAATTCGAGCGGAATATCAGCCAGCGCGGCGACGAACCCGTCGAGGTCGAGCTCGCCGTGCCAGCCCTCGATCTTCCGCTCGCGATAGGCGGCGTCGACATTGGTCCGGTGCTGGAAGGAATAAGTGAGGCCCGAAGTGTGGCGAAGCAGGTCGATCATCATCATTGGCCGCTCGGCCGGCTTGACGGCGAACGGCGCTCCGGCGCCGCCGGCCTCGTAGACGCCCAGGCCCTTCCATTCGGGGATGACCGTCTCGACCGCTTGGTCGAGGGTCACCCTGCCCTCCTCGACCAGCATCATGAAGGCGATCGAGGTGACCGGCTTGGTCATCGAGGCGATCCGGAAGATCGAATCCTCCCCCATCGGCTCCCCGCTCGCCCGCGCCTTGCCCGCGGTCGAGAAATGCACCGCCTTGCCCTCGCGCGCGATCAGCAGCTGGGCGCCGGCGAGCCGCCCCGGCGCGAAATAATGCTCGCCCAGGAACCGGTCGATCCGCTCGAGCCGCTCCGGATCGAACCCCGCATCGGCTGCGTCCACAAGCTCCATCGCCATTCCTTCCGCTAAAATCCTCCCCGAGCTCGGCTCGGGGAGGGGGACCGTCCGAAGGACGGTGGAGGGGCAATCCGGACTCGCGTTCTGCCCCTCCACCACGCCGCTTCGCGCCGCGGTCCCCCTCCCCCAGCAAGCTGTGGGAGGAATTGAGGATCGCGCCTACCGCTTGAGCCGCACGCGAATCAACGTCATTGGTGCGGCTCTGAAGGAGACGCGGGTGATCCAAGGCTTCGAGCTCGATCCAGACTGGCCGAGGATGAGCCTCGCCCAGGTCGACGCGCTTCTGACCGCTCCCGGCTCGCGGCTGGAGATGGAGGAGGCGGTGATCCGCGGCCGTCCGGTCCGGGTGTGGAAGAACGCGCCGCCGAACCTTCCGTCCCTGGTCCGGCTCTCGCGCGTCCACGGCGAGCGAACCGCCACCCTCTACGAAGGGGAGCGGGTCTCCTACGAGGCGCAGCATCGGGCGATCGCCGCTTTGGCCGGCGAGCTTCGCCGCCTCGGCGTCGGCAAGGGCGACCGGGTGGCGATCGCCATGGTCAACCTTCCGGAATGGCCGGTCGCCTTCTTCGCGGCGACGGCGCTGGGCGCGATTGCGGTTCCGCTCAACGCCTGGTGGACGGGGCCGGAGCTCGAATACGGCCTCGCCGATTCCGGCGCGAAGCTGCTCATCGCCGACGCGCCGCGCTGGCTGCGGATCGAGCCCCACCGTCAGGCGCTCTCAGCGCTCGAGCATGTCGTGGTCAGCCGTTCGCAAACCCTGCCCGCGGGCGCCGTCCGGCTGGAGGATCTGATCGGAGCGCCCGCCGCCTGGGCCTCGCTTCCGGACGCCGAGCTGCCCGACGCCGCCATCGGGCCCGATGACGAGGCGACCATCCTCTATACGAGCGGGACCACCGGCCGGCCGAAG
>DASVTA010000188.1:0-4196 GCA_036387815.1 Allosphingosinicella sp. | reverse complement strand
CAGCCTGTCGGTCCCGCTGTTGGCGGTGCCGTCGCCGTCCACCAGCGTCCAGTCGATCGTCCGGTTGCCGGCGGTGGGAACGTCGCCGCCGCTGTTCGTATAGCCGATGGCGCGGACCAGCGCCTGGACGGCGGCCGGGGTCGCGTCCGAATCAAAGCTGAAGACCAGAGGCCCGCCGCCCGCTCCGCCCCCGGTATAGGTCGCGATCTGGGTCCCGCCGACCGAAACGGTGGTGGCCGTGAAGGTCACATTGCCGGTGGCGGTGAGAACGAGCCGGTCCTGCGCCGAAACCCGGCCTGCGCCGATCGCTACGGTGAGGCTTCCGCCGGCGAAATTAGCGCTGTCGATATCGGCGATCGTGGCGTTGCCGGTCGGGTCCAGGAGCCTGGTGGTCTCGCCTTCGGTCCAGGTGGCGACATCGCCGCCGAGCAGCGTCGAGGTCGGGGCGTCGTTCACTCCGGTCATGGTGACGGTGATGGACCGCGATCCGGAGGCCGCGCCGGGATAGCCTTGCGACTCGTCGGTCCCGCCGTCGTTCAGGACCAGGGCGATACTATAGCTCGCGGGAGCCGAGTCGCTGGTGTTGGTGTAGCGGACGGCCTGGAGGACCTCGTTGACGAGCGCCGTCGTGGGGATGGTCTGGGCGCCGTTGAAGGCGATGGTGAGCTTTCCGTTGGCGTTGCCCGTGATCGTTGCGAAGGTCAGCCCGCCCGCCCTCAGATCGTTCCCCACGATCGTGAAGCCGGGTCCCGCGACCAGCGCGAACGTGTCGCCCGGAGTGGAGGGTATGCTTCCCCCGACCGTCAGGGTCGTGCCGGAATAATTCCCCGCGCCGCCGTTCCTCGGGTCCAGCTCCAGATCCGACACCGTGATTCCGGGAGCGAGGACGACCTGCGTCTGCTCGACCGCGTTCAGCGTCGCGACTCCCGAGAAGACCGGAGCGTCGTTCGTCGCCCGGATCGCGATCGTCGCCGTCTGGGTCGGCGAGCTGAGGCTCCCGTCCGAGACGTTGAAGGTAAAGGCCGTGTTCCCGTTCCAGTTCAGGTCCGGCTGGAAATAGGCGACGCCGCGGCCCTGCGCGTTGACCGGGATCGTGGATCCCACGGAAAGCGCGACCCCGCCCGTCGCGGCGCTGTAGAGGGTTCCGTGCTCCGGCAGGCTCACGAGCGTGTAGCTGAGCGACGTGCTGTCGGCGTCGAGGCCGACCATCAGCACCTGCGCGCGGGCCATGTCCTCGTAGCCGAAGCCATTGGCCCAATCGACGGTCGGGGCATCGTTGACCGGAGTGACCGTGATCGTCTGCGTCGCGAACGCCGTTGGGGAGATTCCGACGCCGAGATTCTGTCCGTCGAAGAAGGCCAGGGTCGCCGTCCGGTTGCCGGCCGCGGGATTGTCGGAGCTGTCGGTGAAGACGAAATCGTCGATCAGGTCCGAGGTCAGGGTGGGCGTCATCGTGACGGAGCGGAAGGTCGCGAAGATCGTGGATGTGCCGATGCCGGTCAGATAAGCCAGCGAAGCGCCGCCGGTCGGGTGGCCCACGACGTAACCGCCCTGCAGGTCCGCGGTCAGCGTGAACGCGCTTCCCTCGCGAAGCTGAAGCGCGCCCGTGCTGCCGTCGACCATCAGCTGGAACCCGCCGTCGCGAAAGTTCGCGGGCAGATCGGGGTCGCTGACCGTCACGCCCTGCATAAGCGCCAGTGGGCCGTCCCCTTCGGTGAAGGCGAGCGTGGTGCTGGCCGCGGCGCCGAGCACCGGCTTGTCGTTCAGGGGCACGATCCCGATGACGAGCACCTTCTCGACGGCGAGGGGATCGCCGCCCTTGCCGCCGTCGTCCTCGACCCGGACGGTGAGGACGGCATTTGCAGGCGGAGCGTCGGAGTCGATCTGGTAGCCGAGCAGTGTGTCTCCGCCGAGAAAGGCCTGAACGTCGGCGAGCGAGCCGGTGATCCGCAGCGACATCGTGCCGTTGCCGGTCGCCACGGCCGCATTGTCCTGGAGGAGGGTATAAAAAAGCCGGCCCTGGTCGACGCTCAGGGTCACCGTGATCGAGCCGGTGCCGGCGTCGACGTCGTCCAGGCCGATCCGCCCGTTCAGGGGCAGCGCGACCCCTTCCTCGACGGCCAAGCCGTCCGTGTAGCGCTGCTGGAAGACGCCGCTATGGCCCTCGCCCAGGTTGAGATGGGCCCAACCCACCACGAAATCGCCCCCGGCCAGGCCGGCCACCGCCGGGTGCCACTGGCTGCCCATGCCATGGGTGTTGACCTGGGCCTCGGGGCCCGCCGGCTGACCGTCCGGGCCGTAACGGCGGGTGTAGATCTCTCCCGCCTGCCAGGCGATGGCGAACCCGCCGTCGGCAAGAGCGGTCACGGCCGGCTCGACTCCTCCGACGACGCTGACCTTGATCTCGCCGCCCGTCGCATTCCCGGCGGCGTCGAAGCGCTGCGCGTAAATATGGGTGGGATCGTTGTGGCCGGGGCCCGTCGAGCTCCAGCTGATCACGAAGCCGCCGTCGGCCAGCGCCGCGATAGAAGGATCCTTCTGATTGCCCGCGATGGCGGTGTTGATCCGGAACTCGCCGCCCTGGGCGATCCCGGCGGCGTTGAAGCGCTGCCCGTAGATTCCGGCGCCGGGCGCGTCCTGTTGCCATGAGGTCCAGGCGATGACGTAGCCGCCGTCGGCGAGGCCGGCCGCCGCGGCGAAATGCTGGTCGTTCGCGGTGAAGCTGTTGACCTGGACGGCGGCGCCCTGGGCCACGCCCGCCGAGTCGTAACGCCGGGCGAGGACGGCCTGGCCGCTGCCGTCCTTGAAGACGGCATGCCAGGAGACGACGAAGCCCCCGTCCGCGAGGACGGCGACGGTCGGCTCGACCTCCTGGTTGTTGTTGTCGGCGCTGACGACGATCTGGCCGCCGAGCTTGGCGCCCGAGGCGCTGTACCGCTGCGCGTTGAGGCCGGTGGAGCTTTCCCAGGTGATGACGAAGCCGCCGTCGGCGAAGGCCGCGGAAGCCGAGTTGAAGGCGCTGCTTCCGGCCGAGCTGGCAAGCGTGATCCGGCCGCCGACCGTGGCTCCGGAGGGGTCGAACCGCTGCGCCCTTATGACCGAAGGATCGCCGCCCATGTTGGCGGAGTGGGTCCAGGTCATCAGATAGCCGCCGCCGGCAAGGCCCGTCATCGAGACTTCTCGGTCGCTCCCGGAGGAGGTGTCGACGACGGCCTCCCCGCCCAGGCGCGCCGCGTCGGTGCCGAGTATCTCCAGCGTCGGCGCATCGTTGACGGCGACGACCGCGACGCCCGCCTCCAGCAGGTCCGAATAAGCGGCGCCGTCGAAGATCGAATAGGCGATGGTCCGGCTCGCGGCGGCGCCGCCGTCGTCGGGATCGTCGCCGGCGATGGCGAAGCGGACGGCTTCGAAGGCTTCGTCATAGGCGCCCGCGCTGGCCGTGCCGCTCAGCGAAAGCACCCCGGTCGACCGGTCGTAGGCGAAGACGATGGCTTCCCCGCCGCCGCTGGTGAAAGTACCGTTCTCGGCGCCGCTTATGGTCAGCAGGTCCTGATGTTTCGCGCCCGAGCGGAAATTGACGGAGACGCGAACTTCGGCGCCGGCCACGGCCGCGGCGGGATCCGCGCTGGCGAAGCCGGATGCAGGCTTCTGCGGTTCGGACGCCGGCGACGGGTATCCGGGCGCTTCGGTCACGGTCGCGCCGACGCCTGCGGCGGCAAGCGTCTCCTCGCCCAGAGGCGTTTCGTGCATGATCATCGGCGGTCCCCAGCCCTGGCCCCCCGCGGGCCGCGCTCATTCGATTGAAAGGCTACTCTATCCAGCGGTTTAGACGCTAGCAAGAGCGGCCTCGCGCGGATACGGAGGGCGAGCACCGCCCCCGTGCGCGCACCGTCATCCGGGGCTTGACGGACGATCCATGAACACTTCCCGTCGTCCCGGCGAAGGCCGGGATCCATGAACACCGCGGCGCGAGGTTTCCGGGGGTCCCTGTTCATGGATTCCGGCCTTCGCCGGAATGACGGAGCTAGAGCAGGAAGTCGCTCGCGCTCAGCGGCGTCGGGCCCTGCAGAGTCAGCGCGATGACGAGGTCCGCAGTGCCGTCGCCGTTGGTGTCGCCTTCGACGAACCAGGTGCCGCCCTGCTCATAGGCGCGGAGCTGTCCCGCCATGCCGGTGAACGCGCCCGAGCCGATCCAG
>DASVTA010000187.1:0-4980 GCA_036387815.1 Allosphingosinicella sp. | reverse complement strand
GGGAGATCCAGCGCGGCAGCGTCCGCTGCCGTTAAGCTTTTCCCCGGATGGGGCGCGGGAGGAGGGGTGCGCGGCTTGGCCGCGTGCCCCTTCCTCTATTCAGGGGCTGCGGCGCATCCCGACCCCACTTGGCGCCGGCCTGTCCGCCTAGCCGCTTTTGTCTTCGTCGAGAGCCCGTCGGAACGGACGGCTGTTGAGCCGCAGCCGCTCGACATAGGCGCGTTTGACGACGGCCAGCACTTCGACGAACAACTCGTAGCGGGCGTTCGGATTAGGCCGGAATTCCAACCACTCGCCGTCGCGCCCGGCGACGACATCGAGCCGCTCGCGCAGGCCGCGAAAGTCGACCTGCTTTCCGTCCATCAGCACCACGTCCGTCGGCGTCACCACGAGGTCGTGAACCCGGCGGGGCGGCACCAGCTTCGGATTTGGGAGCACGAAGGTGGTGAGCAGATAGGGCTGGGGCTCGATGGGGCCGGCCGGCACGATCGTTTCGGGAAGCGGCGGCAGGTCGATCCTGATCCCGTGCGTCTGGACCGGGAAGGTCAGCAGGAAGATCGGGAAGACCGACAGGATCAGCAGTGCCAGTAGCAATTGGGCCCGCAAACCCTGGTCCGCGGGCGTACCGAGCCCTCCCCAATGTTCCGGAAGCTCCATGAGGCGATCTCCATTCAAGGAAGATACGTTATAACATTTTATGTATGTTGTAAGCCGTGATGTTCATGAAGGCTAAAAGACGGTTTGCCTCTCCTCAGCCGGGGTCCAGCTATGCTATTCTCCGGCCGTGGAAACGGGAGAAGCGGCCATGCTCCAGGCTCTGCCCGCACTGGCGAAGGGATCCGCGGGCTCCCGGCTCCGTCGCGGCTGCCAAACGCGCTCTGGCTGCCTGGGCCTGCGGCGCTTGCACCCCCCGGCACTGCCCGGATGACCCCCGCGGTCCGGGACAAGCTGCCCTGGCTGGTCGCCGCTGCCTGGTTCGCCGGCACCTGGAAATTCGAGTTCGGATCGCCCTCGCTCCAGGAGATGCTCCGCGGCCGCTTCTGGGCGAAGATCGGGACCTATTCGGAGCTGGACGCTCTCGCCTGGCTCGCGATGCTGTTCGGAGCGATGTTCGTCGCCGACCGCCTGCTCTGCTGGTACGGCGTCTGGCGCTGGGGAGTCGATCCGGCGAAGGTCCACTGGTCGCGGCTCAGGAACCGGGAAGGGCGGTTCCTCTGCGCCAATTGCCTCGGTTCCTTCCTGCTTCCGCCGGAGGATCGGAGCGACGACGCTTTCGTCCGTTGCGGCGACTGCGGCCACGCCGTCGCTCCGTATCGGGAGCTCAAGGCGCATTCCCCCGCGATCGTGCGCGACGCGATTGCTTCGTGGGCGAGGCGGTTGCGCGGCTGACGGCGCAACCTGCATCGATGGGCATTGCCTCCGGTCGGCCCCCGGCCCATCTTGGACCGATGCGAATCCTCGACGTCGATCAGTCGCCGGCCGCCGACGCGGCCTCACTCACCTCCCACCTGCTCGCGGAGGAGATTGTTCACGCCGCTTTCGTGGCTCCGACCGGCGCGATCCTGTTCACCGACCGGCGCATCCTGCTCGCCCAGCGCGAGCATCTGCTGGAGGCGCGGATCGAAACCAGCTCCTATTCCTACCGGGCGATGCGGCACTTCTCGATCCAGGAGGGCGAGGCGGCCGAGAGCCGAAGCACGATCCGGATCTGGCTCGGCGACGAGCCGCAGCCGCTCCACCTGCGCGCCAATCCCGGCACCGACCTGCGCGCGCTTCAGCGCTTGCTGGCCGACCGGCTGACCTGACGATCGGGCCCGGGCCGGGCGCTCAGCGCATGAGGCCGGCCTTTCGAAGCGCATCTTCGATCACCTTCTGGACCCCGCTCGCCTGCGGCTGCCCCCGGGCCGCCGCGGAGGGCTGGTGCCGCCGTGGCGCCGGGGAAGGCATCGCTTCCAGCGGCTGAGCCGCTTGCGCCTCCCCTTCCGGAGCGATGCCGAAGAAGGCGGCGATCCGCGCGGTCGAGCTCAGGCCGACGTCGAGCATGTGCGGGCCCGCTTCGCCCAGCCCGTCCTCGCCACCCGCCAGCGGGATGCCGTGGGCCATGCCGGTGATCGTATATTGCTCGACCAGCGGCTCGCCTTTCGGGTCCAGCCAGGTTTGGCGGGGATAGCCTTCGACGCGGTCGGTACGGTCCGGCTTGGCTTCGAGACCGTGCAGATGGGTCCACTGCAGCGCGATCGCATCGGCGTTGCTCGCGACGACGGTCCGGTCGGCGCTGCCCTGCCATACCTGGACCCGGGGCCAGGGTCCCTTGTGGGTGGAAGCGCGGCGGACGTGGGCACCGAGCTCCCGGGCGTCGCTCGGGGCGCGGCCGCCCATGCAGTCGAACGCCTCCGTCACGTCCGAGGCGCAGCCATAGGCCACTCCGGCGATGATGGCGCCGGCGGCGAAGGTCTCCGGATAGGTCGCCAGCATCGCCGAAGCCATCGCTCCGCCGGCGCTTAGCCCGGTGACGAAGATCCGCTTCGGATCGGCCCCGAATCGCGCTTCCATCGCCTCGATCATCGAACGGATCGAGGCCGCCTCGCCGCGTCCGCGCGTGGTGTCGCCGCCGGAGAACCAGTTGAAGCACAGCATCGGGTTGTTCGCCCGCTGCTGCTCGGGAAAGAGGAGGAGGAATCCGTGGCGGTCGGCCAGCGTCGACCAGCCCGAGCCGTGATCGTAGACTGCGGCATCCTGGGTGCAGCCGTGGAGCACGACCACCAGCGGGGCGCCTTTCGCGACGCCGTCGGGAACGTAGCAGCGGGCCCGGAGCTGGCCGGGGTTGTCGCCGCTCCAGTCCAGGTCGGAAAGGCGATCGCGCGTGGCCGAGGCCGCCGCGAAGGCGCTGCGCCCCTGGCGGCTCGGCCGAAGGCGCATTCGGGGTCGAATTACAGGCATAAGCTTACTCCCCGAGGTGTCTCCCCGATTGGGAGGCATGGGCTAGGAACGCCAGGCACTAACTTTTGTTGCACTGCAACATAAAACGCCCTCGCAGTAGGCCTGCCTTGATGCGGAGTCCCATCCTGTATTATAGGCGCAACACACTGCTGGAGCCGCCAATGTCCGTTCTTTTCGCCATCGCCGCCGCCGCCGCGCAGCCGCAATCGCCGCCGCCCCCGCCGGTCGACGTTCCGCAAGGACCGGCCCTGACCGAACAGATCGCGGCCCGCGATGCGGAGTTCTTCAAGCTGTTCTTCCAGGGGTGCGATCCCGCCCGAATTCGCTCGATGATGGCCGACGATATCGAGATGTATCATGACAAAGGCGGCTTCGTCTGGCGGGGAGCCGATGCGGCCGTCGCGGAATATTCCAAAAGCTGCTCGGAGAGGAAGAAGCCCGGCGCCTGGCGCTCTCGGCGCGAGCTGGTACGGGCAAGCCTGCACGTCGATCTGGTGCCCGGCTACGGAGCGATCGAGGACGGAGTTCACCTCTTCTACGAGCGGAAGGGCGACGGCCCGGAGCGGCTGGCCGGACGCGCCCGATTCACTCAATTGTGGGCGCTCGGCCCCGACGGCGCCTGGCGGCTGGCCCGGATCTTCAGCTTCGCCCACGAGAAGGCCGAATGACGGCCGGGCGGGACCCAAGTTGACGCTCCCGGCGGCGGCTCCTATCCCCGCCGCGCACCTCGAGGGAGCCACTAGTGACCGACCAGCCCAGCTTCGACGACCGCGACGGCTTCATCTGGCTGGACGGAGCCCTGGTCCCGTGGCGGGAGGCGAACGTCCATGTGCTCACCCACGCCCTCCATTACGCCTCTTCCGTCTTCGAGGGGCAGAAGGCGTATTCGGGGGAGATCTTCAAGCTCAGCGAACACAGCCGCCGGCTGAAGCGCAGCGGCGCCCTGCTCGGCTTCGAGATTCCTTGGACGGTGGAGGAGATAGATCAGGCCTGCCGGGACACGCTGGCTTCGACCGGCCTCGAGGACGCCTATATGCGCCCGCTCGCCTGGCGCGGATCGGAGCAGATGGGGGTTTCGGCGCAAAAGGCGAAGATCCATCTCGCCATCGCCTGCTGGCCCTGGGGCGCCTATTTCGGCGAGGACGCGATCCGCAAGGGGCTGCGCCTCGCCATCTCCCGGTGGCGCCGGCCCGCGCCCTACACGGCGCCCACCGAATCCAAGGCGTCGGGCCTGTACATGATCTGCACGCTCGCCCGGCACCAGGCGCAGGCCGACGGCTTCGACGACGCCTTGATGTTCGACTGGCGGGGGCAGGTCGCCGAAGCGACGGGAGCGAACGCTTTTTTCGTGAAGGACGGAGCGCTCCATACGCCCACGCCGGACTGCTTCCTCAACGGGATCACCCGCCAGACCGTGATCGAGCTCGCGCGCAGGCGCGGAATCGAGGTCGTGGAGCGCGCGATCTGGCCTGAGGAGCTCGAAGGCTTCGAGCAGTTCTTCCTCACCGGAAGCGCCGCCGAAGTGACCCCGGTCGCCTCCGCAGGGCCCTGGAGCTTCGAGGTGGGCGACCTTACGATGCAGCTGCGCAAGGACTATTTCGACCTCGTCCACCGGCGCATCTCGAACCTGTGAGACGGACGAGCGAGGGGTTCCCTCGACCGGCTCCGCCGCTATAAGCCCCCCGCCTGCTGGGGCGTCGCCAAGTGGTAAGGCACCGGTTTTTGGTACCGGCATTCGCAGGTTCGAATCCTGCCGCCCCAGCCAGTTCTCCCGCTCGGATGAATTGGGGGCTGCCGCCTGAGCGCGATGGGCGGTGACGCCGCGGCTTGCCTGGCCTAGAGCGGCGGCATGCCCGTTCCCGCGCCAGGATCGATCCGCGTCGGCATCGGCGGCTGGGACTACGATCCCTGGCGCGGGACCTTCTATCCGCCCGGCCTCGCCAAGGCGAAGCAGCTCGAGCACGCCTCGCGGCGAGTGACGGCGATCGAGGTCAATGCGACCTTCTACAAGCTCCAGAAGCCGGAAACCTACTGCCGTTG
>DASVTA010000186.1:0-4802 GCA_036387815.1 Allosphingosinicella sp. | reverse complement strand
TTTTGACTCAGTGCTGCAGACCCTCACCTCCCACCGCTTCGCGGCGGGCCCCTCCTCTCCCGTAAGGACGGCAGAGGAATGTTAGGTTCGAAGCGAGCCTGACACACGATCCGCCTTGTCCCCTTCATTCCGCCGGCGCCGGCTGGGCCCCGTGCGGATGGCTGAGCTGCTCCTCCAGCTTGCGGGTCACCGCCAGCGGCGAGCCGGTGTAGCGGGCGAGCTTCGAATAAAGGAGCGGGATCAGGAACAGTGTGATGACCGTCGAGATGGAAACCCCGAAGACGATGACCACGCCGATCGCTGTTCGGGCGGCCGCTCCCGCGCCGCTCGCGAGCATCAGCGGCACCGCGCCCGCGACGGTGGCGATCGAAGTCATCAGGATCGGGCGCAGGCGCCGGCCGGAGGCTTCGCGGATCGCCTCGCCGATGTCCCGGCCCTGGTCGCGAAGCTGGTTGGCGAACTCGACGATCAGGATCCCGTTCTTGGCGGCGAGGCCGACCAGCATGACGAGCCCGACCTGACTGTAGAGGTTGAGCGTCTGGCCCATCAGGGCGAGCCCGATCCCGCCGCCCGCCACCGCCAGCGGCACCGTCGTAATGATCACTCCGGGGTGGACGAAGCTTTCGAACTGCGCGGCGAGCAGGAGGTAGATGATGAGGATGGTGAGGCCGAAGACCAGCCAGATCGAGCCGCCCGCCTCCTTGAAAGCCTGGCTTTCGCCCCGATAGCCGACCGCGATCACCTCCGGCGACTGAGCGGCCTGGCCTTCGAGGAACTCGAGCGCCTGGCCCAGCGAATAGCCGGGGGCGAGGCCGCCCGACAGGGTGATCGCCCGCATCTTGTTGTAGCGGCCGAGATCGCGAGCGCCCGCCGTGTCGGTGACCGTCACCAGGCTGGCGAGCGGCACCACTCCGCCGGAGCGGTTGCGGACATGGATGGTCTGGAGATCGGCCTGGGTTGCCCGATTTCCGGCCTCGGCCTGAACGATGACCCGATATTCCTCGCCCCGGTCGACATAGGTTGAAACCCGCCGTGAGCCGAGCAGCGACTGGAGCGCGTTGGAAACGTCCTCGACCGAGACTCCCATATCTCCGGCGCGGGCCGTGTCGACGGCGATGCGAAGCTGCGGCTTGGTTTCCTTATAGTCGGAATCCAGGTTGATGAGACCGGGATTGGCGGCCGCCGCGGCCAGGATCCGGTCGCGGGCGCGGGCGAGCTCGGCATAGGTGGAGCCGGCGATGACGAAGCTCACCGGCTGTCCGCGGCCTCGGCCGCCGATCGAGGAGCGGACCTGGGCGTTGCCGCGGACCGCGGGGAGCTGGCCGAGGCGGCGGTTGACCTCCTGGACGACCTCCTGCGTCGTCTTCTCGCGCTCCTCCCAGGGCTTGAGGAAGACGACGAACGTGCCGCTGTTGAAATCGTCCGACTGGCCGAAGCCGCCCGGCGTGCGCTGGATGATCGCGCGCACCGCGCCCTTGTCGACCAAAGGCAGGAGCTGGTTCTGGGCGTCGAGCATGTACCGGTCCATCTGCGCATAGCCGGTGCCTTCGGGCGCGTTGACGTTGGCCGAGAGGATCCCGACGTCCTCGGACGGCACCAGCTCCGACTGCATGGTGACGAAGAGGGCGCCGGCGCCGGCCAGGAATATCCCGACCGCGGCCAAGGGGACGACGGGCTTGCGGATCGCCGCATCGAGCCGGCGGGAGTAGAAGGCTTCGAGCCGGCGGAAGCGGTCGTCGATCCAGGCTGCGAAGCGGCCGCGCTCCTGATATTTGAGAAGCTTCGAGCAGAGCATCGGCGCCAGGCTGAGCGCCAGGAAGCCGGAAAAGGCGACGGCGCCGATCATCGCCGCGGCGAGCTCCCGGAACAGCAATCCGGTCTGGCCGGCGATGAACATGACCGGCACGAACACGGCGCAGACGACGAGGGTGGTCGAGACGATGGCGAAGCCGACCTGCCGCGTTCCCTCGAAGGCGGCGGCGAGCGGCGGCTCGCCCTCCTCGATCCGGTGGTAGACGTTCTCGAGCACGACGATGGCGTCGTCGACCACGATCCCGATCGAAAGAACCATGGCGAGCAGGGTCAGGAGGTTGATCGAGAAGCCGAACAGCCAGAGCACCGCGAAGCTGGCCAGAAGGCAGAGCGGCACCGTGACCGCGGGGATGAGCGTGGCCCGCCAGTTGCCGAGGAAGAGGTAGATGACGAGGACGACGAGCACCGCCGCCTCGGCGAGAGTCTCCCACACCTTTTCGATGGCGCGGCTGATGAACAGCGATTCGTCGGAGCCGACGACGATGTTCATTCCCTGCGGGAGGGTCGGCCTCAGCTCCTCCGCGGCCTTCTTGGCGGCTTCCGCGACGGCGAGCGTGTTCGCGCCCGACTGGCGGACGATGCCGAGCCCGACCGCCTCCTGGCCGTTCAGGCGGAAAGCGGAATAAGGATTTTCCGGCCCCTGCTCGACCCGGGCGACGTCGCCGAGCCGGACGAGATAGCCGTCGGCGCCGCGGCCGACGACGAGCTGGGCGAATTGCTGAGCGTTGGCGAAGGGCCGGTCGACCCGAAGGGTGACGTTCTGCTGCGCCGATTCCAGGCGGCCGGCGGGAAGCTCGACGTTCTGACGGCGAAGCGCGCCTTCTATGTCCCCGGGCGTGAGGCCATAGGCGGCGAGCCGCCCGGGCTGCATCCACACCCGCATCGCGGGGCGGGCCTCGCCTCCGACGAAGACCCGGGCGACGCCCTCGATGGAGGAGAAGCGGTCGAGAAGGTTTCGGTCGACATAGTCGCTGAGCTCCAGCCTCGACCAGCCGGGCTTCGAAACGACCAGGAAAAGGATCGGCGACGCGTCGGCATCGACCTTGCGCACTTCGGGCGGGCGCACGTCGTCCGGCAAATTGCCGGCGGCGGCGCCGACACGGTCGCGAACGTCGTTGGCGGCGGATTCGATCGAGCGGCCCGGGAAGAACTCGATCGTGATCGAGGACTGGCCGTCCTGGCTGCGGGAAGTGATGGTCTGCAGGCCCTCCACTCCGGAGAGCTGGTCTTCGAGCACCTGGGTGACTCGTGTCTCGACCACGCTGGCGGCGGCGCCGATATATTGGGTCTGGACGGAGACGACGGGCGGATCGACGTCCGGATATTCGCGGACCGAGAGGGCGAAGAAGCCGACCAGCCCGACCACCGCGATCAGCATCGCCAGAACCGCGGCGAAGACCGGCCTGCGGACGGAAAGGTCGGATATCTTCATGGGGCCCTGCCTTGCGCCTGTCCCCCTCCAGCCTGTGCCCCTTGTCCCTGCGCCCGCGGCCCCGGAGCCGCATTACCGGCCCCCGCGACCCGCACCTTCATCCCTTCGGAGAGCTTGACCACCCCCTCGGTCACCACTTTCTGCCCGGGCTGGAGCCCCTCGACTATCTCGACCCGGCCGACGCTGCGCAGCCCCGTCCGGACGGCGGTCCGCCGGGCCGTGCCGCCGGCGTCGATCGTGTAGACGTAGCGGGCGTCGCCCTCCCCGACGATGGCGAGCTCGGGGACCGACAGCCCGAGGCGCGGCGAAGTCTCGATCGCGACGGTGAGAAGCATTCCGGGCTTGAGCTTGTTGTCGGTGTTGGGAAGGTTGGCCCGAACCATGACGGCGCGCGTGTTGGGATCGATCACCGGATCGATCGTGGTGATCTGGCCGCGGAAGGGCTGGTCGGGATACGCCGCCGAGACGGCCGCGATGGTGAGGCCGGGGCGAAGGGTGGAGAGCACCGTCTCCGGGACCGGGAAGTCGAGCTTGATGGTCGAGATGTCGCTGATCGTCGCGATCGGCGTTCCCGAATTGACGACGGCGCCGGGCGAGATGGTCCGAAGCGAGGCATAGCCAGAGAAGGGCGCCGTGATCACCCGTTCAGCGATCGATGCGCGGACCCCGGACGCCTGCGCCCGCGCGCCCGCCGCGGCGGCGTTCTGCACGTCGAGCTGCGACTGGGTCGCGAAGCCGCGCTGCTTGAGGGTCTGGATCCGGCCGAGTTGCTGCTGCGCCTCGCGCTGACGGGCCTGGGCCTCCGCGAGCTGGGCGGCCTCCTGACCCTGGGCGAGGACGGCGATGACCTGGCCCCGGCGAACGAAGGCGCCGTCGTCGAAGCCCAGGCGGACGAGCCGCTCGGTGACGGGGGCGGACAAGGTCACCTGCTCGTTGGCCCGGGCGGTTCCGACGGCCTCGATCGTCTCGACGAAGCGGATGGTGGTGGCGGGCTCGACCTTCACCACGGGCGGCGGGCGATTCTTGCCCTTCGCGGCGCCGTCATCGCCGCCGCCGCAGGCCGCGGCGAGGCTCAGCGCCGTAAGCGTAAGGAAAATTTTCGATTTCTGCACTCAGGCCCAGCTAGTGCGGCCATCCTGCGGGATCAAGCCCATCGAAAGGCCGTAGCCTTCAGGGGCGCCGCCGGGCGGCGATAAGGAACTCGACATTGCCCTCGGGGCCGGTGATCGGGCTCGGCACGATGCCCTCGACGCTCCAGGCCCGGGAGCGCAGCCAGTCCGCGGCCGCCTCGCAGACGCGGGCATGGACGGCGGGGTCGCGAACGACTCCGCTCTTGCCGATCTCGCCCCGCTCCGCCTCGAACTGCGGCTTCACCAGCGCGACGAGCCGCCCGTCCGGCTTGGCGAAATCGAGCGCCCTGTCGAGCACCTTGGCAAGGGAGATGAAGCTCGAATCGCAAACGATGATGTCCACCGGCTCCGTCACCACCGCGTCGGTCAGATAGCGCGCGTTGGTCTTCTCGTGGACGGCGACCCGCGGGTCCTGCCTGAGCTTCCAG
>DASVTA010000185.1:0-11422 GCA_036387815.1 Allosphingosinicella sp. | reverse complement strand
CAAGACCAACGGATGTTCTCATTTTCTCAAGCGGGGCGGTCGGCGGGGCCGCGAGCCTCATCGATCAGCACCATCACCTCGCCGATGATGGCCGCCATCGCGGCCCGGGCGGCTTGCGGATCCCTTGCCCGGATCGCGTCCAGGACCGCGCGGTGGGCGGGCAGGCTCGCCGTTCGCCCCTTGAACCGGTTGGTGAACCGGATCGAGGTCCGCAGCGCGGTCGTCACCACGTCGCGGAACTGCCGGTAGAAAGGATTGCCGCAGGCATCGAGCACCGCGATGTGGAAGGCGATGTCGGATTCGAGGGCGTCGTCCCGGTTCTCCTCGGCGGCTTCCATTCGCTGGTAGCCGGCCTCGATGGCGGCGATCGCCTGCGGATCCGCCTCCCTTGCCCCGAGCGCCGCCGCTTCGGGTTCGATGGCGACCCGAAGCTCGCTGAACTGGCGCAGCAGATCGAGCGAGAAGCTGCGCTCGAGCAGCCAGCGCAGCACGTCGGCGTCGAACAGGTTCCAGCAGGACGGAGGCTGGACGGTCGTGCCCTTGCGGGGCCGGGCGGTGAGCAGGCCCTTGGCGGTCAGCATCTTGACCGCTTCACGGGTGACGGAGCGGCTGACCGCGTGTTGGGCCGCGAGCTCGGCTTCGGTCGGGAAACGCTGATCGTCGTAAACGCCGGTCACGATGGCGCGGCCGAGCGCGTCGAGCATGCCGAAGGTGAGGTTGCGGCCCGCCGCGTCGCCGCGTCCGCCATTCTCCTCCACCGCTGCCACCTCCCCGGCCTGGATCCCGCCCGATCCTATGGCGGCTCGGCGCGGGCGGCAACCTCCGGCGGCTAGAGGAAGGGCTCGACGATCTCGCGCCGGCCGAGGAGCATCGCGTCGGCGACGATCCGGAGCGGCTCGCGATCCACTTCGCTGGCCCGAGATTCGACCAGCTCCGCGAAGCGGGCGTAGAGCGAGGGATATTCGCCGCCGCCCGCCACCGCCTGCGGCTCGCCTTCGAGCACCAGGCGCGCGCCGCCGTCGAGCAGCTCGAGCGTTCGTCCATCCTCAGTCTCGACTCGAATCGTCCAGCGCTCGCCTTCGGTATACCGCCAGTCCAGATCGGCTTCGAAGCTTCCCCCTTCGCCCTCGAAGGCGATCCGGGCGGCGATCGGCGTCTGCTTGTTCTCGGGAAAGGAAAGCAGGGCTTCCCGGACGAGCAGCCGCGACGGCAGGATCCTGGTCGCGATGGAAAGCGCGTTGATCCCGGGATCGAACACTCCGAAGCCGCCGGGTGCCCATATCCAATCCTGCCCCGGATGCCATTTCCGCACGTCCTCGTGCCAGCTTATCCGAAGGGCGCTTAGGGTCCTTCCCGCCAGCGCCGCCTTCGCGGCGGGGACGGCGGCGGCATGCTGGGAATGCCAGGCGGTGAAGAGCGTCCTCCCAAATTCGCGGCTCAGGCGATCGATTTCCTCTATCCCGCCCAAAGTGGCCGCCGGCGGCTTTTCGACCAGCACGTCCAGGCCCGCCGCGAAGCAGGCCTGGGCGATGGCGAGCCGGACCGCCGGAGGGGTGCAGATGGCGGCCGCGTCGAGTTCGCCGGCCATGGCCTCCAGCATCGCCTCATGGCTGCGGAACACCGGCACCCCTTCGTTGGCCTGCGCACGCGGGCTGACGACGGCGGCGAGCTCCAGCCGCGGATCGGCGGCGATCGAGGGAACGTGCTGGTCGCGGGCGATCTTGCCGTAACCGATGATGGCGATCCGGATCGGCATTCACTGACCTCCTCGATTTGCGGCGTCTGATGGAGCGGATGGAGAGGCGACGCAAAGCTAAAAGGGGGCGGTTACGCAAGTGTCGTCAAATGGGCTATCGTGCCGATCGGGAGGACGCAGAATGGCCGATCAATCCGCCGCGAGGCTGGTGCCGGGCGAAGAGGAGGCCCGGCGCATCTTCGATCTTCAGCACCGCGCCTCGCGCACGGGGCCTCCGGCCGACGCCCAGCTGCGGCGGGAGCGGCTCCAGCGCCTGCGGGCAATCATCGCCGGCAATGAAGCCGAGCTGGCGCGGGCCATCTCCCAGGATTTCGGGGTCCGCTCCCGCGCCGAGACCGAGCTGCTCGAGATCGTGCCGACGGTGAACGCCATCCGCCACGCCCGAAAACACGTCGCGAGCTGGATGCGGCCGGAGCGGCGCCGGGTCGACCCGCTGTTCCAGCCGGCCAGCGCCCGAGTCCGGCACGAGCCGCTCGGGGTGATCGGGATCATCTCGCCCTGGAACTACCCGCTCCAGCTCGCGCTCTCGCCTCTGGTCGACGCGCTCGCCGCCGGCAACCGGGCGATGGTGAAGCCGTCCGAGCTGACGCCCGCCTTTTCGGAGCTGCTCCGGCGGCTGATCGCGGAAAGGTTCGACGAATCCGAGGTGGCGGTCGTCACTGGCGGCGTGGAGATCGGCCAGGCCTTCGCTTCCTTGCCGTTCGACCATCTGCTCTTCACCGGATCGACCGCCGTCGGGCGCAAGGTCTACCAGGCCGCCGCGGCCAATCTGGTGCCGGTCACGCTCGAGCTCGGCGGAAAGTCGCCGACCATCGTCTGCCCGGATTACGACCTGGCCAAGGCGGCGCGGAGCATCGCTTTCGGCAAGTTCGTCAATGCGGGGCAGACGTGCATCGCGCCCGACTATGTGCTCGTGCCGGAAGGGAAGGAGAAGGCGTTCGCGGATGCGGTGATGGCGCAGGTGCGGCGCTCCTACCCGGCCATCGGCGGCAATGATGATTATTCGGGGATGATCAGCGAGCGGCATCGGCACCGCCTCACCGAAGCCATCGCGGCGGCGCGGCGGGCGGGAGCGACGGTGCTTGCCCATGAGGACGAGCGAGGGCGTGCGGAAGGGAAGATCGGGCCGACGCTCCTGCTCGGGGCTCCGGAGGGAATCTTGTTCCTGACGGAGGAGATATTCGGGCCGGTGCTTCCGGTCCTCCCCTATCGGAGCCTCGACGAGGCGATCGCCTTCGTCGCGGCGGGGGAGCGGCCGCTGGCGCTCTACTGCTTCGGCAACAGCCGCCGCGACCGGGAGCGGGTGCTCGACGGCGCGATATCGGGGGGAGTCACTTTGAACGGCACGCTGCTCCACGTTGCCCAGGAAAATCTGCCTTTCGGTGGAGTGGGGGCGAGCGGCATCGGCGCCTATCACGGCCATGAAGGCTTCAAGCGCTTCAGCCATGCCCGGGCGGTTCACAAGGTGGGTTTCATGAACGTCTTCGAGCGGCTGGGGCCGCCTTGGGGGAAGCTGGCGCGGGGGCTGGGGCGGAGGCTGTCGGCGCGCAGGTAAGGTAGGGTCCCGTCGTCCCGGCGAAAGCCGGGACCTCGGGACAAGACGCCTCGGCGGGTCGCCCCGAGGTCCCGGCTTTCGCCGGGATGACGGGTGATCCTACGCCGCCGCCGCCATCGCCTTCCCCAGGATCATGTCGCTGGCTTTCTCCGCGATCATGATCGTCGGGGCGTTGGTGTTGCCGGACACCAGGCGCGGCATCACCGACGCATCGACTACTCGAAGCCCTTCTACCCCGTGCACCCTCAGCTGAGGATCGACGACCGACCGCGGCCCCCGCCCCATCGCGCAGGTTCCGACCGGGTGGTAGATGGTCGTTCCCCAGGTCCGGGCGTGGTCGAGCAGTTGCTCGTCGGTCACCGCTCCGGGGCCCGGCATCAGCTCCCGCTCGATAAAGCGGGCAAGCGCCGGCTGCTCCGCGATCCGGCGGCCCCAGCGAAGGCCCGCGACGATCACCTCCTGGTCGAGGCGGTCGGAAAGATAATTGGGGACGATAGCCGGGTAGGCCGACGGATCGGGCGACTTGATCCGGATCGTGCCGCGCGATTCCGGGCGCAGCTGGCAGGGGGCGATGGTGAGGCCGGGCTCCTTCTCCAGCTCCATCTTCTGGGCGTTGGCGAGCTTGTCGGGATCCATGGTCGCGGGCAGGATGTGGAACTGGATGTCCGGGCCGTCCAGCCCCTCGCGCGACTTGCAGAAGACGGCGACATGGGCGGCGGAAAGGGTGAGCAGCCCCTTCCTGCCGAACATGTATTTGAGCGTCTCCTTGAGGAAGCGGGGTCCCCGGACGAGCTCGTTGACGGAGACGATGCCCTTCTTCAGCCGGAAGGTCTCGCCGGTGACGAAATGGTCCTGCAAATTCTCTCCGACTCCAGGAAGGTCGGCGAGGACCTCGATCCCATGCTCGCCGAGCAGGGCGCCGGGTCCCACTCCGGAAAGCTGGAGAAGCTGCGGCGAATTGACGGCGCCCCCCGCCAGGATCACTTCGGCGCTCGCCCGCGCGACCCGGGTAACGCCATTCTGGACGAACTCGACTCCGACGGCGCGCTTGCCTTCGAAGAGGACGCGGGTCGCCAGCGCGCGAGTCTCCACCCGCAGGTTGGGCCGCTCCATCGCCGGGTGGAGATAGGCGACCGCGGCCGAGCATCTCTTCCCGTCCTTGATCGTGACCTGGTACCAGCCGACCCCTTCCTGCTCGGCGCCGTTCGCATCGCGGCGCGGCAGGCCCAGCGCCTCGCACGCCTCGATCACCGCTTCCGACACCTCATGGCCGGTTGTGGGATCGGAAACATTGAGCGGCCCGCCGACGCCGTGGATGTCGCAAGGGCCCCGCTCCTGGTTCTGGCAGCGGCGGAAATAGGGGAGGACGTCGTCCCACGCCCAGCCTTCGCAGCCGAGCTGCCGCCAGCCGTCGTAATCGGCGCGCTGGCCGCGGATGTAGAGCATCGCGTTGATCGACGAGGAGCCGCCCAGCACCTTGCCGCGCGGCCAGACGTGGGTCCGGCCGAGCGTGCCCGGGTCCGGCTCGGTCGTGAACAGCCAGTTGACCTTCGGGTCCTTGAGGGTCGCCGCATAGCCGACCGGCACGTGGATCATGACGTTGGAGAGGAATTGCGACGGCTCCTTGAGGGGGCGGTCGTCCCCGCCCGCCTCGAGGAGGATGACTCGGCTCGCCCCGTCCTCCGTCAGCCGGCTGGCGAGGACGCAGCCGGCCGAACCGGCGCCGACGACGACGTAATCAGCCTGCAGCGCGTCTGGCATGGGATTGCTCCTGCCGCGCGGCGGCCCTGCGGACGAAGGCGGCGCTCAGCTGCGGCTGGGTGAAGGGGAGCATGTGGCCCCCGTCCACCAGCTCGATCCCGGCGCCTCGTATCTCGCCGGCGGTGCGCTCTCCGTGCTTGGCGTGGTCCAGCAGATTGTCCGCCCGGCCATAGAGGATGGCGACCGGGACGGAGAGGGTGGGATAGCGCTCCACCATCCCCTCAAGCTCGCCTTCGAGGTCCACCAGGTCGGACGAGGAGGCGTAGAAATTGCTCGGGCGCATCGACAGCAGGCCGCCGCCCTCGGTGCCGAAATCGGCGGGCACGGGTTCCGGGGCGAACACCTCCTGCAGCGCCTTTTCGGCCTTCACCATCCCCATCGGAGTGGCGAGGGTCCAGGCGACGGCGCGGCGCACGGCGGGCGAGCGGATGATGAGCGGCCTGAACACCGGCGGCACGTCCTCGATCGACTGGACCTGGGTGAGCGGTGCGATCAGCGCGAGGCCGCCGACGGCGTCAGAATGGTTGAGGGCGAGGGTGAGGGCGAGCGCGCCGCCGAGCGAATGGCCCACGATCAGCGGACGGTCGAGCTTCAGGATCCGGATCAGCTCGGCGATCGTCTCCGCCTGGATGCGGAGCCGCGCCGAGGTACCGGGAGCGCGCGGCGAATAGCCGGAACCGGGGCGGTCGACCCGGATCACCCGGTAATCCCGAGCCAGATCGTCCACCATCGCCCGGGCGAAGTTGCGCAGCTGACCGCCGAGCCCGTGGATCATCAGGATCGGCGGCCCGGAGCCGCCGCTGTCCACATAATGGAGCGTCTCGCCGCCGGCTTCGATCAGCTCGCCGTCGCGCGGCACCGCTTTCTCGATCTTGCGGGCGGTGGCTCCGCTGAAGGCGGCGAGGCCGCCGCCGAGAGCGGCGAGGCCGCCGGCGCCGGCAAGCAGGAACGGAATCATTTCAGCCCTCTCCCCAATAGCTTCCAATAGGATACCGGCGCGACCCTCTCGACCAGGGCCATGAAGCGGGCGTCGTTGCCAACGATGACCCGGGGCCGGTCCTTCTCGACGCCCGCGACGATGATCTCCCCGGCCTTCGACGGCGGCATCCGAAGAAATTTCTCGAAATTCTTCTTCTCCGCCTCGAGGTCGACGCTGTTGGCGCCGCGCGGCGGCCGCGCGTTCTTCGCGATCGAGGTGGCCACTCCGCCGGGATGGACGACGGTCACCCCGATCTTCGCGCCTTCCGCCTCGAGCTCCCGGCGAAGCGATTCGGAAAAGGCGCGGACGGCGAACTTGCTCGCCGAATAAGCGGTCTGGCCAGGCGGGGCGATGATCCCGAAGATGCTCGAGACGTTGACGATCCGCGCCTGGCCGCTGGTGCGCAGGAGCGGCAGGAACGCCCGGGTCATCCGCACCACCCCGAAGAAATTGATCTCCATCAGCCAGTCGAAATCCTCCTCCGCGACCTGGTCGAAGGTTCCGCCGATCGCGACTCCGGCGTTGTTGAAGAGGAGGTCGGCCCGTCCATGAGCGGCCAGCACGATCTCGGGGAAAGCCGCCACCCCCTCGCGGCTGGCGACGTCGAGCCGGTGCCGGCTGATCTTGACTCCGTGCTCACCGGCCAGCGCTTCGGTTTCGGCCAGCCCGTCCTCGTCGAGGTCGGCCAAAGCCAGGTTGCAGCCGCGCCTGGCGAGGGCCAAGGCGGTGCCTCGCCCGATTCCGCTCGCCGCTCCGGTGATGACGGCGGTCCGGCCCTCGACCCTCATGCCGCCTCCCTTTCCCGCCGTGCCTGCCGGGCCGCCGGCGCCCCGCCGGGAAGGAACTGGATGACCCCGTCCTCCACCGAGGCGAATTTGAGGCTGATCATGTCGAGCGCGTAATTCTGGTGGAGCTTCCAGGGCTTCTTCGAGCCCTGCTTGGGCAGGATGTCGCGCGCGCGCTGCACGTAGCCGGAGGTGAAATCGAGGAAGGGCACCTCCTCGACGCCCGGTTCACGGGCGGGGAGGGCGATCTGGTTCCCGGTCGCGGCGAGGTGGTTGAGCAGCCGGCACAGATAGCCGCCGGTAAGGTCGGCCTTCAGAGTCCAGGACGCATTGGTGTATCCGAACGAGTAGGAGAGGTTGGGGACGTCGCTGAACATCATTCCGCGATAGCTCAGCGTCTTGGAAAGGTCGCGGGGCTCGCCGTCGACGGTGAAGGCGATGTCGCTCGCCAGCTGGAGCTTGAGGCCGGTGGCGGTGACGACGACGTCTGCCGCCAGCTCCTCTCCGTTCTTCAGGCGGATCCCGGTCTCGGTGAAGCAGTCGATCTCGCCGGTGACGATGGAGGCGCTGGAGTTCGAGATGGCCTCGAACATATCCGAGTCGGGAACGAGGCACAGCCTCTGGTCCCAAGGATTGTAGCGCGGGGTGAAGTGGGTGCCGACGTCATACCCTTCGGGAAGCAGCTTCCTCACCTCTTCCAGAAGCTTCTGCTTCACCATCGCCGGGCGCTTCCGCGCGAGATTGAAGAAGACCAGCTGCAGAAGCACGTTCTTCCAGCGCGTTATCCCGTAGGCGAGCTTCGACGGCAGGATCCTGCGCAGGGTGTTGGCGATCCTGTCCTCGGAAGGGCGCGACACCATGTAGGTCGGCGAGCGCTGCAGCATGACGACGTGCGCCGCCGTCTTCGCCATCTCGGGAACGATCGTCACCGCCGTCGCGCCGCTGCCGACGACGACGACCCGGCGACCTCGATAATCCAGCGTCTCGGGCCAGAATTGCGGATGCACGATCGTGCCGCGGAAGCGGTCCGTGCCGGCGAATTCGGGATCGTAGGCTTCGTGATAATTGTAATAGCCGCTGCACATGTGGAGCCAGTTGCAGCTGAAGCGGACGGGCTCGCCGCTGTCGGTGCGCTCGGCCTCGACGATCCAGCGCGCTTGGGCGGAGGACCAGTCGGCCTTCTTCACATAATGGCGGAAGCGGATATGCTCACGGATCCCGAACCGGTCCGCGGTGTCGTTGACGTAGCGGAGGATCGACGGCCCGTCGGCGATAGCCTTGGCCTCTTCCCAGGGCCGGAAGCTGTAGCCCAGCGTGTACATGTCGCTGTCGGAGCGGATGCCGGGATAGCGGAAGAGGTCCCAGGTGCCGCCGATCGCCTCGCGGCCTTCGAGGATGACGTAGGAGCGGCCCGGGCTTCCGTGCTGAAGATGGTAGGCCGCGCCGACGCCGGACAGGCCGGCCCCCACGAACAGCACGTCGAAATGCTCGACGGCCTCGACCGATGGGATGTACCCGTTTTGCAACATTATCTCCCCCCGGACCTCCCGCATCGACGCGTGCGCTTGACACCAATAAGGTGCAAGCGGATTGTGCGACAAGAAGCATAAAGTTGCCGAACGAAACCGGCACCTGGGGGAAATGGCCCGCAAAGGGCCTCGGGGAGGAATGAATGAAAAGGAACGTGATTCTCGCGCTCGGCGCGTCCGTGCTCGCTCTGGCTGCGGCGGCTCCGGCTTCGGCCCAGACCGTGCCCGAGCCCGAGGGCGCCGAGCAGACCGGCGACATCACCACCGGCGCCGGCGCCGACCAAGGCGGCGATGCCCCGAGCGGGACCACCGACAGCGCCGAGACCGCCGAGGCCGCCGACGGCGACGACATCATCGTCACCGCCCAGCGGCGCGCGGAATCGCTTCAGAACGTTCCGATCGCGGTTTCCGCTTTCTCCGGCGAGGCGCTCGAGCGCCAGCAGATCGAGAATGCCAGCGATCTTCAGCAGGCCCTTCCCAACGTCACCTACACCAAGACCAACTTCACCTCTTCGAGCTTCACCATCCGCGGCATCGGCGACCTGTGCACCGGCTTCTCGTGCGACAGCGCCACCGGGATCCATGTCAACGACATGCCGCTGACCTCCACCCGATTGTTCGAAACCGAATATTTCGACCTCGAGCGCGTCGAAGTGCTGCGCGGGCCGCAGGGCACGCTCTACGGCCGGAACGCGACCTCCGGCGTCGTCAACTTCATCACCGCCAAGCCGGACCTCAACGAGTTCCACGTCAGCCTCAGCGGCGAATATGGCAATTACAACTCGAAGAAGCTGACCGGGATGGTCAACATCCCGATCGGCGACGTCGCCGGATTCCGGCTCGCCGGCTATTGGCTCGACCGCGGCGGGTTCATGAAGAACACGTTCGACGGCAGCCGGATCGACGGACGCAACCTGCATGCGGTTCGCGCATCGCTTCGGGTCCAGCCGACGTCCAGCACCACGATCGACCTCGTCGGCTATTATTTCCGGGAGGAGGACGATCGCTCCCGGATCCAGAAGCAGCTCTGCAAGCGCGACAATACCGGCATCCTCGGCTGCCGGCCGGACCAGCTCGCCTTCGAGACGGTGAACGGCAACGCCACCCTGGCGGCGATCCTGACCTCACGCGAATTCTTCCGGATCAACAATCCGGCGCTCACCAATTTCGGCCTCGGCAGCCTGTACGGACCCGACAATTTCTTCGGCGGAGTGACGAACCCGGCCGACCTGCGCACCGTCCGCACCGACTTCAACCCGACCTATTTCGCCAAAGAAGAGCATCTGATGGCGCGGATCGAGCAGGAGATCGGCGAGACCCTCGACCTCACCGTCACCGGCGGCTGGACCAAGCAGGCCGTCGACAGCCGGACCGACTACAATCTCGTCGCCGGCAATTCGCTGGCCAACAATCCCGGGCTTCAGGTTTTCGCGGCCACCGCGGCCGCGCCCGGAGTGCTGTTTCCGGGAGGAGTGAATCCCTACGTCCAGGCGCGCAACGCCCTCATCCCCAACGGGCCGGGCGGACCGGTCTGCACCTCGGAGGTGAACACCAATTACACCGGCATCTACGGCGGCTTCATCAATCGCTGCACGCCGGGAAGCACGGACTACGACCGCTCCCAGAGCCATTCGCGCCAGTATTCGGTCGAGGCGCACCTCGACAGCGACTTCGAGGGGCCGTTCAACTTCCTGGTCGGCGGCATCTACCTCGACAACAGGTTCACCGATTCCAACTATTACGTCGCCTCGTTCGGACTCGATTACGCCGCCGGGATCCTCGGAGCGGCGACGGCGCTCGGCCAGCGCGCCGGCGGCAACGTCGGCTTCCCGAACACCTTCCTGGCGCCGCCCTTCTACAACAGCGAAGTCGCCTTCTTTTCGCTGAAGAGCTACGGCCTGTTCGGCGAGGCTTATTTCGAGGTCTCGGACAAGCTGCGCCTCACCGGCGGGATCCGCTATTCGAACGACAAGAAGCGGCAGGTCGCCCGAGTCCCGCTGCTGAGCTTCCCGGTGCCCTTCGGAGTCACGGACGCCAACACTTCGCCCTTCCTCGGCAATTACGATGCCGACCCGGCGATCGCCGGCAACCAGCCCTACAATATCGGCCGCGCCGCCTTCGACGAGTTCACCGGTCGCTTCGTCGTCGATTACAACCTGTCCGCGGACAACCTCCTCTACGCCTCCTGGTCGCGCGGCTACAAATCGGGCGGCCTCAACCCGCCGATCAACCCGATCTTCAACGTGCCTTCGACCTTCGAGCCCGAGATCATCAACGCCTTCGAGATCGGTTCGAAGAACAGCTTCAACAACGGCACGATCCGACTCAACCTCAGCGCCTTCTATTACGATTACAAAGGCCTGCAGCTGAGCCGGATCGTCGCCCGCACCTCGGTCAACGACAATACCGACGCGGAGATCTACGGAGCCGAGGCGGAAGCGCTGTTCCGGCCAACCCGCGACCTGCTGATCAACCTTTCGGGCAGCTACCTGCACACCAAGATCAAGGACCTGCAGCTCGTCGATCCGCGCGACCCTTCGGGCGGCCGCTCGGACACGGTGATCATCAAGGACGTCACCAACGCCTCGAACTGCGCCGTCATCCCGAACACGGCGGGCAATGCCTTGGGCGCCAACACGCTCGTCACCGCCTTCAACGGCGCGCTCGGGCTCGCGGGACCGGTGCCGGTGCCCGGCACCAACACCACCGGCGCCTTCTCGGTCTGCGACGCGCTTGCCGCGACCATCGCCAACCCGTCGGCGCCGCTTCGCGGCCTGTTCGCGACCCCGGCCGGGCCGCTGCCCTTCACCGTCGCCACCGGCGTGCCGGTGGACCTCAGCGGCAACGAGCTGCCGCAGGCGCCGAGATGGAAGTTCGGCGCGGGCATCCAGTATACGATCCGGGCGGGCAACGGCATGACGATCGTTCCGCGGGCCGACATCAACTGGACCGGCAAGTTCTGGGCGCGCAGCTTCAACACGCCGGTCGACCGGATCGAAGGCTATGAGGTGATCAACGCCCAGATCCAGGTCAACGGCAAGGACGACCGCTGGTTCG
>DASVTA010000184.1:0-3053 GCA_036387815.1 Allosphingosinicella sp. | reverse complement strand
GGGGTCTTCCTGATCCTCTATCTGGCCCTCGGAGCGTCGATCGACACGCCCGAGGCCTGGATCACCGGCACCATCGCCGGCTTCGTCCACGGCATCCAGTCGAACCTCTTCGAGAGCGAGCGCGCCCGCTACCACCGCCGGGTCCGCGGCGATCCCGGCGGCGGGGGCCCGCCCCCCTCGCCCAACGCCGCCGTCCGCTTCTACGACCGGCTCGCGGGCTCGCTCGACCGCCTCGCCGGCCGGTTCGACCGCGCGCTGGCGGCGGCGCCGGACCGCCGAGCCCTCGCCGCGGCCTATGGCGACCGCTCGGCCCCGGCGCTGAAGCTGCTCAACCTGCTCAACGCCAACGCCCGGATCGTCGCCCTCTACGCCGCTTGCCTCGCCGGCGACCCGATGCTCTTCTGGTGGTGGACCCTGGGCCCGCTCACACTGCTCACCGTAGCGGGCCTCATCTGGCACCGGCGGATCGAGGCAAGGCTGGCGGCGCAGCCCGCCTGGGACGCGCCAACGATTTCAAACACTTAGAAATTGGTGCCTGGCACCAATTTCGCTGGAGGCAAGGCTGGCCGCCCAGTCCTGAAGATTAATCCGGCTCCAACGATTCCAGATACTTGGAAATTGGTGCCTGGCACCAATTAGTGCCTGGCACCGATTAAATTGGTGCCTGGCACCGATTAGCAGCTGGTAATAGCCGCCCGTGCAGGCGCGAGCCGAGGCCGCCAGCCGCTGCGCTTCCGGCGGAGTGAGCGGCGTCCGCGGAACCGCGGCGGCCAGGGTCGAGCCCGTGCCAAGGGCCAGCAGGGCGAAGATCAGCCTAGTCGAACGATGCATTCGCCAGTCCTCCTCACTTCCGCCCGAACAGCTTCTCGATGTCGCCATGCGCCAGCTTCACCCAGGTGGGGCGGCCGTGGTTGCACTGGCCGCTGTGGGGGGTGACCTCCATCTCGCGAAGGAGGGCGTTCATCTCGGCGATGGAGAGGATCCGGCCGGCGCGCACGGAGCCGTGGCAGGCCATGGTGGCGGCGACATGGTCGAGCCTTTCCTTCAGCGCCAGCGCCTCGTCGAAGGCGGCGAGCTCGTCGGCGAGGTCGGTGACGAGGCCGCGAACGTCGCCATTCCCCAGGATCGCCGGCGTGGCGCGCACCAGCACCGCCCGGGCGCCGAAGCGCTCGAGCTCCAGCCCCATCTCGGTGAGCTCGGCGGCGCGCGCCTCCAGCCGGTCGCAGGCCGGCTCGTCGAGCTCGATCACTTCGGGCAGGAGCAGTGCCTGGCGGGCGACCGAGCCATCGGCCATGGCGCGGCGCATCCGCTCCAGCACCAGCCGCTCGTGCGCGGCGTGCTGGTCGACGAGGATGAGGCCGTCCTCGGCCTCGGCGACGATATAGGTGGCGGCGACCTGGCCGCGGGCGACCCCGAGCGGGAAGCGGGCCGCGCCGGGGGGCTGGGCGAAGGCCGATTCGCCGCGGGCAGCGGGGGCGAAATCCGATCTCTCCTCGCGTAAACTCCCCTCTCCCCAGCGGGGAGAGGGATAGGGTGAGGGGGCTCCGGCATAGGAGGGGAGGCGCTGGGGGCTGAGTCCATATTGGAGAGGCCGAACCCCCTCACCGCAGCCCTCTCCCCCCTGGGGAGAGGGGGCGGTCTGCCACGGCACGTCCGCGGCTGCCCGGTGGACGCTCCTGAACCCGGCGCCGTCCAGCGCGTGCCTCAGGCCTCCGACGATCAGCCCCCTGATCCCGGCCGGGTCCCTGAACCGAACCTCGGTCTTGGCGGGATGGACGTTGACGTCGACCTCCTCGCCGGGAAGGTCGATGAACAAGGCGATGACCGGGTGGCGGTCGCGGGCGAGCAGGTCCTGATAGGCCGCCCTCACGGCTCCGATCAGGAGGCGGTCCTTGACCGGGCGGCCGTTGACGAAAAGATATTGATGGTCGGCGACCCCCCGGTTGAAGGTGGGAAGGCCGGCGACTCCGCCGAGCCGCGCCGGGCCGCGGTCGTAATCCACGGCGACGCTGTTCTCGTGGAGGCCGCGGTCGGTCAGGCCCGCGACCCGCGCCGGCCGGTTCTCGCCGGGCTGGACGGAGAGCGTCCGGCGGCCGTCATGCTCCAGGGTGAAGCCGATGTCCGGGCGCGCCATCGCCAGCCGCTTCACGACGTCGAGGCAGGCGGCATATTCGGAACGCTCGGAGCGGAGGAACTTGCGGCGCGCGGGGACCCTTGCGAACAAGTGCTCCACCCGGATCCGGGTGCCGGGCGGGAGCGCCGCGGGCCCCTCCCCTTCCAGCCGGCCGTTGTCGACGATTCGCGACCAGCCGTCGGAGCCGCGGACCCGGCTTTCGACGGCGAGCCGGGCGACGCTGGCGATCGACGGCAGCGCCTCGCCCCGGAAGCCGAGCGTCGCCACTTTCTCGATGTCCTCGCCCGGGAGCTTGGAGGTGGCGTGGCGCTCGAGCGCCAGGGCCATGTCGGCGGGGCTCATCCCGCAGCCGTCGTCGGCGACCTCGATGCCGGAGGTGCCGCCGCCGGCGAGCGAGATCGCGATGCGGGAGGCGCCGGCGTCGATGGCGTTCTCGACGAGCTCCTTCAACGCGCTGGCCGGTCTTTCCACCACTTCACCCGCGGCGATGCGGTTCACCAGATGCTCGGGAAGGCGGCGTATTGACATCGATCGGCGGTCTAGACCAAGCCGCGCTCACCCGCGAGCCTTGTTAACTCATCTGTGGAACAAGGGGACGGGCCATCCTATAGAGAAAGGCAAGCGCGCCGGGCACCATGCCGCGGCGGCGTTTTTTAAGAAGCGGGACCACCTCAATGTCACTCTTGCGTTTCTTCAAGTTCCCTTCCCACGACATGGCGATCGACCTCGGCACGGCGAACACCGTCGTCTACGTGCGCGGCCGCGGAGTCGTCCTGAACGAGCCTTCGGTGGTCGCCATCGAAACGGTGAACGGGGTGAAGCGCGTGAAGGCGGTCGGCGACGACGCCAAGATGATGATGGGCAAGACTCCCGACCAGATCGAGGCGATCCGCCCGCTTCGCGACGGAGTCATCGCCGA
>DASVTA010000183.1:0-6613 GCA_036387815.1 Allosphingosinicella sp. | reverse complement strand
CAGAGCCAGCATGTTGGTCCGGTAGGCGATCCGCTCGATGCTCGACGAGACGTTCTGGACCCGGCTCATCGCCTCGGCGAAGCCGGTCATCCGCTCGCCCAATTGGACGACGAGGTCGGTGAGGCCGGAGAAGATGGAGATGGTGTCCTCGATCGCCGCCCGCCCTTCCGACAGGCGCTCGCGCGCCTGCTCGGCGAGGATCCGGGCCTCGTCGGTCGATTCGGCGACCCGGGCCTGGTCGAGAAGCAGCCGGCTGGTCACCTCCTCGAGCGAATCGAGGGTTCGAAGGTTGGACGAGATCCGCTCCGAGACTCCGGCGACATAGCCGGAGACGTCGCTGCACTCGATCGCCAGGGCGCCGCAATTGCGGGCGACGATGTTGATCGCCTCGCCGTCCGCTTCGATCGCCTTGGTCGCCACGTGCCGCCCCCCGAGATGGTTCGGGAGAGAGAGCTAAGCGGAAAATGTTGAAACGGCGTTAACCACTGGCCCGTCATCCCGGCGAAAGCCCGGACCCCAGGTCAGAAAGTCACAGCGGGTCTCCCCGAGACCCCGGCTTTCGCCGGGGTGACGCACCGCGCGCAACAAGTTACACGCGGCGCATCATGTTCTTCTCATTCGTCGACGAGCTTCGCGCCGCGGGCATATCGGCCTCGCTCAAGGAGCATCTCGTCCTTCTCGAGGCCCTCGACGCGGACGTCATCCGGACCAGCCCGGAGGAATTCTACTATCTCGCCCGCGCCACCTTCGTGAAGGACGAAGGGCTGCTCGACCGGTTCGACCAGGTGTTCGGAAAGGTCTTCAAGGGGCTGGAGGCGGATTACGGGACCGAGGCGGTTCCGATCCCCGAGGGGTGGCTGAAGAAGGTCGCCGAACTCTATCTCAGCCCCGAGGAGATGGCGAAGATCCAGGCCCTGGGCTCCTGGGAAGAGATAATGGAGGCCCTGAAGAAGAGGCTGGAGGAGCAGCAGGGGCGCCACCAGGGCGGAAGCAAGTGGATCGGCACCGCCGGCACATCGCCCTTCGGCGCCTATGGCTACAATCCCGAAGGCGTCAGGATCGGCCAGGAAGGCGGCCGCAACCGAAGCGCGATCAAGGTCTGGGACAAGAGGGAGTTCAGGAACCTCGACAACGAGGTCGATCTCGGCACCCGCAACATCAAAGTGGCGCTCCGGCGGCTTCGTCGCTTCGCCCGCGAAGGCGCGGCCGAAGAGCTCGACCTGGACGGGACGATCGACGGCACCGCCAGGCAAGGCTGGCTCGACATAAGGATGCGCCCCGAACGCCACAATGCGGTGAAATTGCTCCTCCTGCTCGACGTCGGCGGGTCGATGGACCCCCATGTGAAGGTCTGCGAGGAGCTCTTCTCCGCCGCCCACAGCGAGTTCAAGAACCTCGAATTCTTCTACTTCCACAATTGCCCCTACGAGAGCCTGTGGAAGGACAACCGACGCCGCTTCGCCGAGCGCACGGCGACCTGGGACGTGCTCCACAAGTTCGGCCACGACTGGAAGATCGTGCTCGTCGGCGACGCCTCGATGAGCCCCTACGAGGTCAGCCATCCCGGCGGCTCGGTCGAGCATTATAACGAGGAGGCCGGCGCGGTCTGGATGCAGCGCCTCGTGAACACCTATCCAAGCTCGGTCTGGCTCAACCCGACGCCCGAGAAATATTGGGGCTACAGCCAGTCGACCCAGATGATCCGCCAGCTCATGCAGGACCGCATGTATCCGCTGACCCTGGAGGGCCTGGACGAGGCCATGCGGGCGCTGAGCCGGAAGACGTAGAGACGGACACCCGTCATCCCGGCGGAAGCCGGGACCTAGGGGAGACCCGCCGAGACGTCTTGTCCTGAGGTCCCGGCTTTCGCCGGGATGACGGTTCAGGCCAAATCCGCCACCCGATCGCCCAGCAGAAACCGCGGCCCCGGACCGGCGCGCGCAGCCTGATCTCCCGGATTGTAGAGCGCGCAATTCTCGAGCGACAGGCAGCCGCAGCCGATGCAGCCGTCGAGGCGGTCGCGGGTCCGCTCGAGCATCGCGATCCGGGCGTCGAGAGTGGATCGGAGGCGCTCGCTGATCGCCTGCCAATCGGATCTGGTCGGCGCCCGTCCGTCGGGCAGCGACGCCATCTCCCTTTCGATCTCGCCGAGCGTGAGCCCGCAGCGCTGCGCGATCAGCGCGAAGGACAGCCGCCGGATGTCGGAGCGCATGAAGCGGCGCTGATTGCCGGAGGTCCGGATCGCCGCGACCAGCCCGCGCGCCTCGTAGAACCGGATCGCCGACACCGAAAGGCCGGTCCGCCGGGCGAGGTCGCCGATGGTTAGGAGCGCCGGATTTGCCATGAAGACCGCCTTCGCGAAATGAAGCTTGACCTCAACTTAGCTTGAGGTCGTACGACTCGCAAATCGAAGGGCTGGAATAGAGCAAGGAGACCGAGAAATGGCACTGGCGCGGATCGAGCATGTGAACCTCACCGTCCGAGATCCGGACCGGACCGCGCGGCTGCTCCAATCCATCTTCGGATGGCACGTCCGCTGGCAGGGCCCTTCCATGGGCGGAGGACGGACGGTCCACGTCGGAACGAGCGACCATTATGTCGCCCTCTATACGGCTCGGGATACGGTCTACACCGATGAGCAGTTCATCAAGGGCCGGCCCTTCAACCATGTCGCACTCGAGGTGGACGACGTCGACCAGACGGAGGCGCGGGTCGTGGCGGCGGGGCTCACCCCATTCTCCCACGGCGACTACGAGCCGGGGCGCCGCTTCTACTTCCTCGATCCTGACGGGATCGAATATGAAGTGGTGAGCTACGGGTAGCAGCGGCCCGCCGCGAAGCGGTGGGAGGTGAGGGTCTGTAGCAGTGAGTCAGCAAGACCCTCACCTCCGAAGCCTTCGGCTTGGGCCCCTCCTCTCCCGTGAAGAACGGGAGCGGGGAAGAGGTGCCGATCCGGGCTCGTCAGCCGATCGCCTGGGCGGCGGCGATGGCGGGGGGAAGATGGGCGGCCGCGAACGGCTTCTTGACCACCATGGCTCCCGGGTCGCCGGCGCGGACCCGCCCGATCTGCTGGGTGATGAAGAGGACGGGGACCTGGAGCTTCGCCCGGATCCTCTCGACCGCCCGGATCCCGCTGCCCCGCTCCAGCTCGACCGCGGCAGTGACCAGGTCTGGCGGATCGGCTTCGGCGCAGGCCACGGCCTCCTCCTCGGTCGCCGCCATCGTGATCGACGTGTACCCGGCGTCCCTCAGGGCATCCTCGATCATGAAGGATGTGAAAATCTGTGGCTCGATGATCAGAGCGCGCATCATAATCTCTTGTTTTGAACTCGGCGGCGGCGGGACCGGAAACAACCCGACGATTGAGTGCCCAACGGTCCTGATCTATGTTTGTTTCACTCGCTGGTGAAAAAGCGTTTGTTTGCTGCCCGTTACGGGACATCCGCGTCATCCCGGCGAAAGCCGGGACCCCAGGGCGGGAAGTTTCCGTGGGTCTCCACCTGGCCCCGGCGTTCGCCGGGGTGACAATCCTAGGAGACGGGCCGCCGCGCCCTCAGCGCCTGGGCGAGCGTTCCTTCGTCGAGATAATCGAGCTCGCCGCCGACCGGCAGGCCGTGGGCAAGCTGGGTGAGGCGGACCGGGAAGCCTTCCAGCCGCTCGGCGAGATAATGGGCGGTGGTCTGGCCTTCGAGAGTCGCGTTCATCGCCAGCACGACCTCGTCTATCCCCCCTTTGGCGACCCGGCCGAGCAATCTGTCGATATTGAGATCCTCCGGCCGCACCCCCTCGAGCGCCGAGAGGCGGCCGCCGAGCACATGGAACCGGCCGGGGAAGAGCCGGGAGCGGTCGAGCGCCCAGAGGTCCGACACTTCCTCGACGACACAGAGCAGACGGTCGTCGCGGCGCGAGTCGGTGCAGACGGAGCACGGATCCGCGGTGTCGACATTGCCGCAGGCCGAGCAGACGGAGAGATTCTCGTTCACCCGCTCCAGCGCCCTCAGCAGCGGGGTGAGCGCGGTGTCCCGCTTCTTCATCAGGTGAAGCACCGCCCGCCGCGCCGAACGCGGCCCGAGCCCCGGAAGGCGGGCGAGCGCCTGGGTGAGCGCGTCGATCTCGGATGAAGCCATGGAGGGTAGGTAGAGGGAGAGGGGCGGCGATTCAAATAGGTTGCGTCATCCCGGCGAAAGCCGGGACCTCGGGGAGACCCGCCGAGACTCCTCGTCCTGAGGTCCCGGCTTTCGCCGGGATGACGATCTGGGCGGCCACTGGGCTGTTCTGCGGCTTCATGTCCCCCTCCTCATCTGCCGATGGGGAGGCTAAGCACGCCCAATGCGCATCGCTTTCATGGGTACTCCCGAATTCGCCGTCCCGACGCTGGAGGCGCTGATCGCCGCCGGGCACGACCTCGCCGCCGTCTATTCGCAGCCGCCCCGGCCCGCCGGCCGCGGCAAGGCGCTTCGCCCCTCCCCCGTCCAGCAGCGGGCGGAAGCGCTCGGCATCGAGGTTCGGACCCCGCTCTCCCTCAAGGACCCGGCTGAACAGGCCGCCTTCGCGGCGCTCGCCCTCGATGCCGCCGTCGTCGCCGCCTACGGCCTGATCCTGCCTCGGCCGATCCTCGACGCCCCCCGCCGGGGCTGTCTCAACGTCCATGCCTCGCTCCTCCCGCGCTGGCGCGGCGCGGCGCCGATCCAGCGCGCGATCCTCGCCGGCGACGCGATGACCGGAGTGACGATCATGCAGATGGAGGCGGGGCTGGATACCGGCCCGATGATGGCGGCGATGGGCACCCCGGTCGGCCGCAAGACCGCCGGCGAGCTGACCGTCGAGCTGGCGGCGCTGGGCGCCGAGTGGATGGTCGAGGTGCTCGACCGCATCGACGGCATCGGGCCCCGGCCGCAGGACGATTCCAGGGCCACCTACGCGCCGAAGATCTCCAAGGAGGAGGCGCGGCTCGATTTCACCCGCCACGCCCTCGATCTCGACCGGCAGATCAGGGCCTTCAACCCGGTTCCCGGCGCCTGGTTCGAAGCCGGCGGGGAGCGGATCAAGCTGCTCGCCGCCGACGCCGTCGACGTCGCCGGCGAGGCGGGGACGGTGCTGGACGAATGGTTCACCATCGCCTGCGGCACCGGCGGGCTGGTGCCGACGCTCGCCCAGCGGCCGGGCCGGGCGCCGATGAGCGGTGGCGAGTTGCTCCGCGGCTTCCCAATCCCCCCCGGCACCCGGCTCGGGTGACCCGCTTCCGCCTCACCGTCGAATATGACGGCGGCCCGTTCATGGGCTGGCAGCGGCAGGCGCACGGCCCTTCGGTCCAGCAGGCGGTCGAGGAAGCGGCGCTGGCGGTCACCGGCGAAGCGGCCACCCTGCACGCCGCGGGCAGGACCGACGCCGGAGTCCACGCGCTCGCAATGGCCGCCCATGTCGACATCCTGCGGCCGATCACCCCTTTCCGCCTGGCCGAGGCGCTGAACGCGCGGCTTCGACCCCTTCCGGTGGCTATCCTCGAGGCGCGGCCGGTGGCCGACGACTGGCACGCGCGCTTCAGCTGCGTCGGGCGCCGCTACCTCTACCGGATCGTCAACCGCCGCGCGCCGCTCGCGCTGGATTCGGACCGGGCCTGGCAAGTCGCGATCCCGCTCGACGCCGCCGCCATGCACGAGGCGGCGCAATGCCTCGTCGGGCTCCACGATTTCACCACTTTCCGCTCCGCCCACTGCCAGTCGGACAGCCCGGTCAAGACGCTCGACCGGCTCGAGGTCCGTCGCGAAGGCGAGTCGATCCTGATCGAGGCGGCGGCGCGCTCCTTCCTCCACCACCAGGTGCGCTCGATGGGGGGGTGCCTTCAGCTTGTCGGGCGGGGGACGTGGAGCGCGGCGGATCTGCGGTCGGCCCTGGAGGCGAAGGACCGGGCGGCGCTGGGCCTCAACGCGCCGCCGCAGGGGCTGTATTTCGTCGAGGCGGTCTATCCCTGACCCCCGTCATTGCGAGCGAAGCGAAGCAATCCAGGGCGGCCTCCGAGGCAGCACTGGATTGCCGCGTCGCTTCGCTCCTCGCAATGACGGCTTACCCCGCCTTCCTCACACCCGCTCCGAAGCCGAACAGGCGCTGGAGCGATTTGTCCAGCATCAGCAATTGCCACAAAAGCCGGCCATGCTCCTCGCGGCCGGAGCGGTGGGCGGCGGCCAGGCGGGCGATGGCGGCGCTGTCGAACCAGCCGAGCTCGGCCAGCGCCGGGCTGTGGGCGATTCCCGCCGCCTCGGCGGCCAGCGGTCCCCGGAACCAGGCGCTGACCGGAGTGACGAACCCCATCTTGGTCCGGTTTAGAACCTCGTCGGGCAGGTACCGGCGAAGCGCCCGCTTCATCAGCCATTTGCCCGAGCCGCCGCGAAGCCGCATCCCCGCCGGCACCCGGGCCGCGAACTCGATGAGGCGGTGATCGAGCAGCGGCTCGCGCGCCTCGAGGCTGACGGCCATGCTGGTCCGGTCGACCTTGGTGAGGATGTCTCCGGGAAGCCAGATCTTGAGGTCGGCATATTGGGCCCTCGAAAGCGGATCCCCGGCCGGGGCCTGGGCCATCGTCTCGACGTAGCGCCGCTCTGCCCGGTAATCGCCG
>DASVTA010000182.1:0-7848 GCA_036387815.1 Allosphingosinicella sp. | reverse complement strand
GTTGGGCGCCGACGACCCTCCTCCCCGGATCCGAGTCGGCGATCAGCCGCGCGAGGTGGCCGCGCCCGCAGCCCGCGTCGAGGATGGCCGCGCCTTCCACCTCCGCCAGGATCCGCTCGATGCAAGGGCGGTTGAGATCGCATTCGCCGTGGATAGGCGTGATCCTGGCGTAGAAGGCGGCATATTCCTCGGCGCTCATCGTCCGGAGCCGATCGCGGAAGGCGATGAAGCGCGGCGCCTGCCGGCCCCACACCAGGTACATGACGGCCAGGAAGAGCGGCGAATCCCGCAAGGCCGGGGAAAGCAGGTCCTCCAGAACGTAGCGGACGGCGTTGACGGTTCTTCGGCCAAGCTTCATTCGCGTTCCTGAAACGTCATTGCGAGGAGCGCAGCGACGAAGCAATCCACCGGCGGACGGCGCAGCGCTGGATTGCTTCGCTCCGCTCGCAATGACGGCAGCTAGCCCAGCGCCTTCCGGAGGAGGTCATTGACCACGCCCGGATTGGCCTTGCCCTGCATCGCCTTCATCACTTGTCCGACGAAGAAGCCGAACAGCTTGTCCTTGCCGCCGCGATATTCAGCGACCTTGTCCGGATTGGCGGCGAGGACGGCGGCGATGGCGGAATCGATGGCGCCGGTGTCGCTGGTCTGCTTGAGGCCGCGCTCCTCGACGATGCGCGCCGGATCCTGGCCCGACTCCAGCATGATCTCGAAGACCTGCTTGGCCAGCGTTCCGGAGAGGGTGCCTTCGGCGGTGAGCCGGAGCAATTCGGCCGCCTGGGCGGGGGTGACGGGGCTGTCCTCGATGGTCCTGCCGAGCCGGTTCAAGGCTCCGAACAGGTCGGAGGTGACCCAATTGCCGGCGCGCTGGGCATGTTCCTCGCCCAGCGTCTCGAGCAGCGCTTCGAACCAGCGCGCGGTGGTGACGTCGGCGGTGAGCACGCTCGCATTGTAGGCGGAGAGGCCGAGCCCCTGCTCATAGCGGCGGCGCTTGGCGTCAGGCAGCTCGGGCAGCGAGGCGCGGCAATCGCGGAGGAAATCATCGGAAAGCTCGACCGGGAGCAGGTCGGGATCGGGGAAGTAGCGGTAATCGTGCGCTTCCTCCTTGGAGCGCAGGCTCCGCGTCTCGGACTTGTCCGGATCCCAGAGGCGGGTCTCCTGGACGATCGAGCCGCCCGCCTCCAGAACGTCGACCTGGCGGTTCGCCTCATGCTCGATCGCGGCCATGATGAATCGGACCGAATTGACGTTCTTGGTCTCGGTGCGGGTGCCGAGCCCCGCGCCGGGCCGGCGGACGCTGACGTTGACGTCGGCGCGCATCGAGCCCTGCTCCATATTGCCGTCGCAGCTTCCGACGTAGCGAAGGATCGCTCTCAGCTTACGAATGTAAGCCCCTGCTTCCTCTGGACTTCTCATGTCGGGCTTGGAGACGATCTCCATCAGGGCGACGCCCGAGCGGTTGAGGTCGACATAGGAGAAGCTCGGATGCTGGTCGTGCATCAGCTTGCCCGCGTCCTGCTCGAGATGGATCCGCTCGACCCCGATCCGCTTGGCGGTGGATTCGTCCTTGTCGTCGAGCAGGATCTCGATCTCGCCCTCGCCGACGATCGGGTGGTAGAGCTGGCTGATCTGATAGCCCTGCGGAAGGTCGGCGTAGAAATAATTCTTCCGGTCGAAGCGCGACCAGGAGTTGATCTGCGCTTCCAGAGCCATCCCCGTGCGCACCGCCTGGCGGATGCATTCGGCATTGGGCACGGGGAGCATCCCGGGCATGGCGGCGTCGACCAGGCTGACCTGGCTGTTGGGCTCCGCGCCGAACTCGGTCGAGGCGCCGGAGAAGAGCTTGGCGGCAGAAGTGACCTGGGCGTGGACCTCGAGGCCGATCACCACCTCCCAATCGCCGGTGGCGCCGTGGATTCGATAGGAATCAGTCATGATTTGCCTCCCTGCCGCGAAGCGGTGGGGAGGGGGACCAGGCGAAGCCTGGTGGAGGGGTAGCTGCCGAGGAGTCCGAGGCTCCAGCTCTGGAGCCACCAAGGCCTCGCCTTCTACCCCTCCACCACCCTTCGGGTGGTCCCCCTCCCCATCTGGCGATCGGGAGGCAAAGAAGCGTCGCGCTCACCACCACGCCTCCGGTCGCGCGGTGAAGCCGGCGCGTTCCTCGAGCGCTAGGGCGGCGTTGAGCACGCCCTGCTCGTCGAGCGCTCTGCCGACCAGCTGCAGACCCAGCGGAAGGCCCTCGTCGTTGAGCCCGGCGGGCACCGAGATCGCGGGCAGGCCGGCGAGGCTGGCGGGGACGGCGAAGACGTCGTTGAGGTACATGGCGATCGGGTCGGCGCTCTTCTCGCCGAGCGCGAAAGCGGCCGACGGAGCCGTGGGGGTGAGGATGAGATCGCACTCGCCCCACACCCGCTCGAAGTCGCGGGCGATGAGCGCCCTCACCTTCTGGGCGCGGTTGAAATAGGCGTCGTAGAAGCCGGCCGAGAGGACGTAGGTGCCGATCATGATCCGGCGCTTCACCTCGGCGCCGAAGCCGGCGGCGCGGGTCGCCTCGTACATGTCGGTGAGGTTGCCGTTCTCGGGCGCCACCCGACGGCCGTAGCGCACCCCGTCGTAGCGGGCGAGGTTGGAGGAGGCCTCGGCGGGAGCGATGATGTAATAGGTGGGAAGCGCGTATTTCGTGTGCGGCAGCGACACCTCGACGATCTCGGCGCCGGCGTCGCGCATCAGTTCGATGCCGCGCTCCCAGACCTGGTCGATCTCCGCCGGGACGCCCTCGATCCGATATTCCTTGGGAATGCCGATCCGTTTGCCGCGGACGTCGCTGTTCAGGGCCGCTTCCCAGTCCGGGACCGGAAGGTCGAGCGAGGTCGAATCCTTGGGGTCGAAGCCGGCCATGGCTTCGAGCAGGATCGCGCAGTCGCGCACGTCCCGCGCCATCGGCCCGGCCTGGTCGAGGCTGGAGGCGAAGGCGACCACGCCCCAGCGCGAGCAGCGGCCGTAGGTCGGCTTGATGCCGGTGATCCCGACGAAGGCGGCGGGCTGGCGGATCGAGCCGCCGGTGTCGGTTCCGGTCACTCCGGGGGCGAGCCGGGCCGCAACCGCCGCCGCCGAGCCGCCCGAGCTTCCGCCCGGGGTGAGCGCGGCATTGCCGCCGTCGCTCCGGCGCCAGGGCGAGAGGACCGGCCCCCAGGCGCTGGTCTCGTTGGACGAGCCCATGGCGAACTCGTCCATGTTCAATTTGCCGAGCATTCCGGCGCCGGCGGCGAAGAGATTGGCGCTGACGGTGGATTCGTAGCGAGGCTCGAAGCCTTCGAGGATCCGGCTGCCCGCGGTGGTGGCGACTCCTTGCGTTGCGAACAGGTCCTTGATTCCGAGGGGGATTCCGGAGAGCGGCTTCAGGTCGCCCGAGGCGCGGGCGGCGTCGGCGGCATCGGCGGCGGCGAGGGCATGGTCCGGAGTCTCGACCGTGAAGGCGTTGAGGCCCCTGCCCTTCTCGACGGCCGCGCTGAACGCCCCGGCGACCTCGCGCGCCGAGAAGGCGCCGTCGCGAACTCCGTCGCGGATGGCGGCGATGCCGAGGTCGGTGAGGTTCATGCCGTCACCCCGGCGAAAGCCGGCGCCTCAGGACAAGAAGTCCCTGCGGGTCTCGACGAGGTCCCGGCTTCCGCCGGGATGACGATAGTATCGATCATTCGATCACCTTCGGCACCGCGAAGAAGCCGTGCTCCGCCGCCGGAGCGTTGGCGAGGACATCGTCGCGCTTGCCGCCGTCGGTGACCTGGTCCTCGCGCAGGCGAAGCGTGTTCGGGATGACCGCGGTCATCGGCTCGACGCCCTCGACGTCCACTTCCTGCAGCTGCTCGACCCAGCCGAGAATGTTGTTCAGCTCGGGGGCCAGCGCCTCCACCTCCGCGTCCGAGAGGGCGATCCGGGCGAGCTTGGCGATGTGGCGGACGGTTGCGGCGTCGACGGACATGGAGTCTTTCAATGGCGGGTCGTGAACGACCCGTGGCCGCTAGCATCCGCGCTGCAACGCGGCAAGGAGCCCTATTCGAACGCGTCTCCCACCGGCCGCCCGTCGATGAACAGCTGCTGCCTTTCGACCTTCCGGACCTCCACCCTTCCCCGGGCCGAATCGACTGGAGGCGCCGTGGCGGCGCTCGTCGAAGGCGGCGCCGGATAATGCTGCACCCAGGTGCCGTCCGGCCGGGCGTCGAAGATGTAGTTGCAATTGCCGCAGCCCGGAAGGAGCAGGACCGCCCGTTTCGGATCGACGAAGACGAGCCGGCATTTGCCGTCGCCGCACGACCCGGTTCGGGCGATCGCGTCCGCGAGCGTCGCGGGCACCGGAACCCCGCCCTCGGCCCGGACAGCGGCGCGCGGCCGCTTCGTCTCGGCCCGTTCGACGGGATCGACGAACCAGCGGTCGGACGCGCGCAGCGCATCCCGGGCGCGTTGCCGAACGACGAGGTTCGGGCCTGCGGCGAGCCGCTCCAGCGCCCTGCGCCCCGAGGGGCCGAAATCGAAGCGCATCGCCGCCCAGTCGAACTCTTCGGGAGCGATCCGGCCCGACTGCAGCCGGTCGAGCTGGTCGCGGGTCGAGATAGCGCCGAAGCTGACGATCGGCAGGGCCAGGAACAAGGCGACGAGGCAGATGCCGACGGCGACCCGCAGATTGACCGAGCGGAGCAAGGCCGGCCAGCGGGCCCGGCCCCGGACCACCGCGTAGAGATAGGCGGCCGCCCCGGCGACGGTGATCGCGACGAACACCGCCGCCCACAGCCGGTCGGGGGTGAAGCCGTGCTGGGCGATGCGCCTGCCGGTCGACACGGCGGCGACGATGGCGAGCGGAAGCACGACCGCGGCCAGCGCGGCCGCCGCCCATCGAACGATCCCGGGGCGCGCTTCGTCTTCCTCCGAGCCGCTGCCGATGACGGCATTGACGAGGACGACGGCGCCGAGAATGCAGACGAGCAGTATGGGGGTCGTCGCCCGGGTCTGCTCCCACAAGGGCTCCAGGCCGGTGAACGGCAGCGCCAGGACGAAGATGACCAGTCCGGCCGCAAGGATCGGCGCGAGCACCGACAGGACGGCGGTGGCCACCCGCTGGAGCGTTCCGACGATCCGGTCCCGGTCCCTCAGCAGCCCGACCGCCGCTCCGAAAGCCCCCCCGACGAGGAGCCAGGGGACCCAGGGCTTGCGCAGCAGGTCGCGCAGCGCGACGATGCCGATCAGCTGGAAGAGCTCCGAGAGCAGCATCATCAGCAGGACGGTGAGGAGGACGAAGCCCCAGGCGACGAACCACAGGACGATGTTGGTCAGGATATGAGCGTGGACGGCGCCATAATCCAGGTTCCAGCGGCCCGCGTCGCGCGAGGCCTGAAAGAGCGGGACGGCGATGACGAGCGCGAGCAAGGCGGAAGCGAGCTGCCAGCCTTCGCCCGCCCCCCAGCTTTCCGGCGGGCCGTTCCAATAGGTGACGAAGCCGACCACCAGGCCGGCCCCGAGCGCGAAAAGCAGGGACCAGAGCCAGCGCCTCCGCTCCAGCGAGAAGCCGAAGACGATGCCGCCCGCCGCAAGCGCGGCGGCGGCGCCGAGCCTTCCGGGGTTATCGGTCCACTGCCAGTCGGCCGCCCCGCGCCTCAGGAAATGGATCGCGAGGGCGAGAAGCGAACCCAGGAGAAGCAGCAACAGCCCGCGCAGAGGCCAAGGCTCATGTTCGACCGCCGGGCCTTCGTTCATCGTCGTTCCTCCACCGTAAGGTCTCTTTCTGGCGCTTGAGTTCGAGTCTACCGTCCGCTTGTGCAGCGATGATGCAGGCGGGGAGGAAATTGCATTGCTTTGTCGGTCCCGGTCGATAGCCTGTTCCAATGGGCACAGAAGAGTGGGGGAAGACGATATGATCAGTTACGATCCGAAGGTCATCCAAGAGTTCGCCGACAGCCTCTATTCGCGGGCCGACGGCATCATCATGACCTATTCCGCGATTGGCGCTCTTCTGGGCCTGCTCGCCGGCTACATGGTCGGTGGCTCCGGGGGCGGCGTATTGGGCGTGCTCCTCGGCTTGGGGATCGGTTACTGGATGGGAACCCAGCGCGCGTTCCTCCTCAAGCTCCAGGCTCAGCAGGCGCTTTGCCAAGTTCAGATCGAGCGGAATACGGGCACAGCCACCGCGCCGGCCCAAGCCGGGAACGGCTGACAGCCCACTCCAGCTTCTGAAGACATCCCGCTTGCCATTGAACGCGGCTTCGCGCTTGGGAGAGCGGTGTTGTCGGGAGTTTAAAAGCGATGCTGGCGCGGCGGTTCCTTTGGGTGGTGGCCGGACTGACCGTGCTCGTCATGGCCGCGGCCCTCGTCTACCGGCTGTTCGGCTCCGAGCTGATGCGCTTCACCATGGTTCCGACCGCCGCGTTCGAGGGCGGGCCGCCGGCGGCGCCCAGCGCCTATTCGGACAAGAGGCTGTGGATCGCCCGGCCGGACCTGCCCAGCAGCCCCGGGCTGTGGATGCCGACCGGCACGAAACGCGAAGGCGTCCCGCGCGCCTCCGCCTTCTTCATCCACCCCACGTCCTACCTCGCGACCTCGCGCTGGAACGCGCCCCTGGCCGATCCGGAATCGCAGTGGCGGGCTCGGCTGTTCGTGCAGAGCCAGGCGAGCGTCTTCAACGGGGTCGCCGACATCTGGGCCCCCAAATACCGGCAGGCGACGTTCGGCGCCTTCCTCACCACCAAAGCCGAAGCCCAGAAAGCGCTCGACTTCGCCTATCGCGACGTCGCCGCCGCCTTCGACCAATTCCTCCGGGAGGCGCCGAAGGACCGCCCGATCATCCTCGCCGGCCATAGCCAGGGAAGCCTTCATCTGATCCGCCTGCTCAGGGAGCGGGTGGCAGGCAAGCCGGAGGCGAAGCGGATCGTCGCGGCCTATATGATCGGTTGGCCGGTTTCGATCTCCGCCGACCTGCCTTCGCTCGGGCTTCCGGCCTGCGAGCGGCGCGAGCAGGCGGGCTGCCTGCTCAGCTGGCAGAGCTTCTCCGAGCCCGCCGATCCCAAGCTGATCACCGACGTCTACGACAAGTCCGCGGGGCCGACCGGACTCTCGCGCGCCGGCTCCCCGATGCTCTGCACCAACCCGCTGACCGGAGCCCCCGGCGGCGAGGCACCGGCCGCCGCCAATCTCGGCACGCTCGTCCCGAACGAGGCGCTCACCGAGGGCTCGCTGCAGGCGCCGGGCGTGCCGGCGCGCTGCGACGTGCGCGGTTTCCTGCTGATCGGGGAGACCGCGCCGGACCTCGGGCCCTACGTGCTTCCGGGCAACAATTATCACGTCTACGATTACGCCCTCTTCTGGTCGAACCTGCGCGCCGATGCGGAGGCCCGGGTGAAAGCATGGGCGGCGAAGTGACAGGCGCTGGCGCCTCCCCTTCCTGCAAGGGAGGGGCCGGGGGTGGGTCCGCCAAAGGCGGCCGAAACTCCGAGTCCGAAAAGTCTCGCTGCGCTCGCCTACCCACCCTCAACCCCTCCCTTCCAGGGAGGGGAGGATGATCACTACATCCGCTGCCGAGTATCGGGACGCCCTCCCCGGAGGAGGCCGCTTGCTCGGTCTCGACGTGGGCACGAAGACCATCGGGCTCGCCCTGTGCGATTCGCAGTGGACCATCGCCACCCCCGCCGAGCTCCTTCTGCGCGGCAAGTTCGCCAAGGACCTGGAGAAGCTGCGGACGCTGGCGCAGGCGCAGCGGGTCACCGGCTTCGTCGTCGGGTTGCCCCTCAACCTCGACGGCAGCGAATCGCCGCGCACTCAGTCGGTGCGGGGCGTCGCCCGCAAATTGGAGCCGCGGGGCCGCCC
>DASVTA010000181.1:0-4457 GCA_036387815.1 Allosphingosinicella sp. | reverse complement strand
ATGTCCTTGAAGCGGCCGTCATAGGCCTTGAGGATGGTGTTCTTGGTGGAGAGGTAGACCGGCCAGCCGCGGCCCAGGCCGAAATTGAAGCAGGCGCGGGCGAAGTCGCGGATCGAATCGTCGAGATTGTACATGCCCATCGCGACGCCGGAGGAGGGGAAGTCGAACACCTCGTGCTCGATCACTTCTCCGTCCGCGCCCTCGAACCGGATGGTGAGCTTGCCGGGGCCCGGGACGCGGAAGTCCGTCGCCTTGTACTGGTCGCCGAAGGCATGGCGGCCGACGACGATCGGGTCCGTCCAGCCCGGGATCAGCCGGGGCACGTTCTCGATCACGATCGGCTCGCGGAAGACGACCCCGCCGAGGATGTTGCGGATGGTGCCGTTGGGCGACTTCCACATCTTCTTGAGGCCGAACTCCTCGACCCGGGCTTCGTCGGGCGTGATCGTCGCGCATTTGACGCCGACCCCGTGCTTCTTGATCGCTTCGGCCGACTCGACCGTCACCTTGTCGTCGGTCGCATCGCGATTCTCCATGCCGAGATCGAAATAGAGCAGCTCGACGTCGAGATAGGGGAGGATCAGCCGCTCGCGGATCCACTGCCAGATGATGCGGGTCATCTCGTCGCCGTCCAGCTCGACGACGGGGTTCTTCACCTTGATCTTCGCCATTCGGCTCGCGCTTTCTCTTGGATGTAGAGGTTGCCGGGGGCTGTAGGCGGTGGAGGAGCGGGGATCAACTGGAGCCACCCGTCATCCCGGCGAAAGCCGGGACCTCAGGTCGAGAAGTCTCGGCGGGTCTCCGCGAGGCCCCGGCTTTCGCCGGGGCGACGGGGCTCGCCCCCCCGGTTGTATCGCCGCCCGCCGCCGCCTAAAGGCGAGGCCATGACCTCCCTCGAAAAGCCGGACCTGGTGACCACCAACGTCCGCTACCGCATGCCCACCGTCCATCCCGAGGGGCGCAAGTTCGTCGTCATCGCCGCGGCGATCACGCTCTTCTTCTGGGTCGTGGTCGAGTGGGAGATCCTCGGCTGGGTCTTCGCCGGGATCACCTTGTGGGTCGCCGCCTTCTTCCGCGATCCGATCCGGACCACGCCGAAGGGCGAGGGGCTGATCGTCGCCCCGGCCGACGGAATGGTGACGATGATCGCGACCGTGCCGCCGCCGCCGGAGCTGCTCGGCGAGGACGGGCTTCCGCCGGGCCCCTGCATCCGGGTCTCGATCTTCATGTCGGTGTTCGACGTGCACATCAACCGCTCCCCGATCGCGGGCGAGATCAAGCGGGTCGTCTACATCGCCGGCAAGTTCCTCACCGCCGATCTCGACACGGCCAGCGAGGACAATGAGCGCCAGCACTTCCTGGTCGAGGGGCGGGACGGGACCCGGATCGGCTTCACCCAGATCGCCGGCCTGGTGGCGCGCCGGATCGTGCCCTGGGTCAAGGCCGGCGACCATGTCGCGGCCGGCCAGCGGGTCGGGCTGATCCGCTTCGGAAGCCGGGTCGACGTCTATCTGCCGGCCGGAACCTCGTCGCAGGTGCTGCTCGGCCAGCGCACCATCGCCGGCGAGACGATCGTCGCCCGCGCCGGAGTGTCCGAAGCGCTGGAGGGCGTGGCCCAGTGAACGGGCCGCAGCGGGCACAGCGGCCGCGCCGCGGGATCCCGCTTCGAACCATCGTCCCCAATGCGGTGACCGCGCTGGCGCTCTGCTCGGGGCTGTTCGGCATTCGCTTCGGCATCGGCGGCGAGTGGGAAAAGGCGGTCGGCGCCGTCGTCCTTGCCGCGATCCTCGACGGCCTCGACGGGCGGATCGCCCGGCTCCTCAACGGCCAGAGCCGGTTCGGGGCCGAGCTCGACTCGCTTTCGGACGTCACCGCCTTCGGAGTCGCTCCGGCGATCATCCTCTATCTGTGGGTGCTCGAGCCGCTGTCGGCGCTCGGCGCGGACGTCGAGCGCTGGAATCGCTACGGCTGGCTGTTCCTGCTGGCCTATGCGGTGTGCGCGGCGCTGCGCCTCGCCCGGTTCAACGCCAATATCGATTCGGTCGAGCAGCCGCACAAGTCGGCGGGATTCCTCACCGGGGTTCCGGCGCCCGCGGGGGCGGGGCTGGTCCTGCTTCCCGTCTATCTGTGGTCCTGGACCGAGGAGCCGCTGTTGCGGGAGCCCTGGCTCGCGGCCCCCTGGGCGGCGGCGGTCGGCTTCCTGATGATTTCGAACCTCGCCACCTTTTCCTGGAGCTCGCTTCGGCTTCGAAGCCATGTCCGGCTGGGCGCGCTGGTGGTGATCGCGCTGGTTTTCGGGGCGCTTATTTCCGCGCCTTTCCCGACACTTAGCGTCGCAGCCTTGCTCTACGCGCTAATGATTCCAATGAGCATCGCGAGCTATGCGAAGGTCAAGCGGCAGCGTGCGGCCGAGCCGAGCCGGCCCGAGCCGCCGGTGACCGAGGCGTAGCGCCGAGCTCTCCGCGAAGAGCGAGAAGAATTTCGGGCCAGTGCAGCCGCACCGTCACGTGGATCGCCACCAAGGCGGCGAGCAAGGCGAGGGTGAAGAAGAGCGCGGCCGCCAGGTAAATCACAGCTTATCCCCTTACTTATCCACAACCGCCCAACGCGCGGAAGGGAACTTTGATCCGTATAAGTACGATACGGTACTGAAACTACAACATGTTCATGATATGTTCGATTGTCAAGGGGTGGTCGAAAGTGGTCGAATCGCCATTAATTGCAACTAATCGCCACTAGCCGCCGCTGAGCGCCACGGATCGCTTCGGAACGCCGCGAATCGCTTGCGGTCGTTGCGGGCTGTTGTGGAACTCATCCCGGCGAAGGCCGGGATCCATGATCTCGGAAGGTGGAGACGAGGGCGAAGAGGCCTCGCCTCGATTGCGGGCATCGGTGTTCATGGATCCCGGCCTTCGCGGGGATGACCCTGCGAAGCCGCCAAATCCGGTCGAACCGCAAATCCGCCGATTGAGGACGGATCCTGGCCGAATCGGCATTCGGCCGGTGCCGGCGTCGCCCGAGCGTCTCTCCCGTCCTTGACGGGAGGGGCGGGGCCCAAGGCGAAGGCTTGGGAGTGAGGGCCTTTTTCCGAGTCATTGCTGCAGACCCTCACCTCCCACCGCTTCGCGGCGGGCCCCTCCTCTCCCGCGAAAGCGGGAGAGGGAACCCCCCCCTCCTCTCCCGCGAAAGCGGGAGAGGGAACCCCCCCTCCTCTCCCGCGAAAGCGGGAGAGGGAACCCCGCTGTGCATGGATGCCGGATCAAGGCCGGCATGACGGACTGTCAATCAGGCATGACGGACTCTCCGTCGGATCCGGCGCGAGCCATGGACGCCGGGGGATCCGGCGCGGGTGATGGGCGCCGGGCGGGCGGGCGAGGTGGGCCAGGACGGCGATCGCGGGCACCCCCAAAGAAAAAGCCCCAGCCCTTTCGGGGCCGGGGCTCTGCGGTGTCGGCGGGGAGGGGGGGAGGGGGCCGATCACCGCGGGGGGGGGGTACATGCAGAACGTCCTCCCCGCTTTGGGGTTCCAACCTTTTTCAAAATTTTTGAATTTTTTGCGGGCGGACCCAAAAACGAAGCGCCCCGGATGCGTACCGAGGCGCTTCGCCGACAGCTGCCGTTACCGGCGACTATCTCCCGTCCCCATTTCCCTCATAACCTAAATCAGGGCTTCGGAAAAGCGCCAACGCGCCGAACCCGCCGAGGCACGCCTACTTTGAAGGAGACTCGCCCCAGCTTATTAAATAAACGCTTAGGGGGTCTGGACAGCGGGAGTGACGGGCGTCAGTCTCGTTCCCGGGGCAGAATAAATCGGGGCGAGTCGAGCACTCGCGCCACTCTCGATTGGGGGATTCAATCGGGAATATCTGAAAAGGTAGTGCCGGGGGGTCCGGTCCGAGCATCTTTGCCCGCGAATAGCTGGAAATGCTTGTGCCCGATCCTTCCCGTCACCGGAAATCCGGGAGGGATTAGAGATGAGCTGGGACGAAATCATCAAAGGCACGAACGGCAACGACGTCATCAACGGCGGCAGCGGCGACGACTTCCTGCAGGGCCGGGCCGGGGGCGACGCTCTCAACGGCGGCGACGGCGACGACCAGCTCCACGGCGACGCGGGCGACGATTACCTTCGCGGCGGCGCCGGCGCGGATCTCCTCCATGGCGGCCTCGGCACCGACACCGCCGTCTATTCCGGCTCGATCCACGAATACAGCTTCAGCCGGGACGGCGAGAATTTCTTCGTCAACCATAGCGGCGGCAGCGGGATCGACGGCAACGACCGGCTGATCTCGATCGAACGGCTGGTCTTCGCCGACGCGGTGATCGACCTCACCCAGAACAACGCGCCCATCGCCTTCAACGACTTCGCCTCGACCAACGAGGACGCCGGCAGCTATTCCGGCTCGAGCGTGCTCGCCAACGATTTCGACTGGGAGGGGCAGAGCCTGACCGCCACC
>DASVTA010000180.1:0-2040 GCA_036387815.1 Allosphingosinicella sp. | reverse complement strand
CGTAGAGGATGTCCGTGAAGCCGTGAGCGAGGAAATATTCCGCCTCCCTCAGCGTCGAGACGGTGATCCCGCCCGGCTGCCCCTCGACCGCAAGCCGGATCACGTCGATCGACTTGGCGGTCTTGACGTGCGGCCTGAGCGGAACTCCCAGCGAAGCGAGCCGCGCGCGCATCCGCTCGATGTTCCGGACGAGGCGTGCCCTATCGACCACCAGGGCCGGGGTCTGGAGTTCCATGAGCCGCATCCGCTCCCCTATACCAAGGAAGCGGAGCAGCGCGAGGCCCTCACCAGCGGTAGGTCAGCTCTCCCGTGAAGCTCCTCTGCGGGAAGGGGTGGAACAGGAAATATTTGTCGTTGGTCAAATTCTCCACCCCGAAGGCGGCGTTCCAGCTCTTGCCGATCCGGAAATTGGCCCGCGCGTCGGCGACCAGATAGCCTCCAAAGCCCTGGTACGTGTGGGTAAGGAGGTCGCTATTGTCGATCGTACCGAACGACCGGCTGGAATAGCGGCCTGCGAGCGTCAGGCTCGTCGCTTCCGAAGCATGCCAGGTGAGGACGAGCGTTGCCCGCCGGCGCGGCACCTGCGGGATGTCCTTGCCCTCGGCGGCCGGGAAGGCCGGATCCTCGACTACCTTGGGCCGGGCGAGCGTGACGCTTCCGGTGAGGTCGAGCGTCGGCACGACTAGCCCCCGCCGCTCGAAGGCGAGCTCGATCCCGCTCGTGCGCACCTTCTCGACATTCTGAACGTAGCTGAACAGGGTGCCGGAGCCCGGCACCAGCGGCGCCGTCTGCGAGATTAGGGCGTCGCGGATCGATTCGTGGAACAGCGACAGCCGCACATGGCCCTGGCGGTTCGTCCACAGGGCCGCGAGCTCGGCCGACCGCGCCCGCTCCGGGCGCAGGTTCGGATCGGGCACGGTCAGGCTCGGGCCGGTCGCGATCGCCTGGTACAGCTCCGAGACGGTCGGGAAGCGATAGGCCTGCCCCGCCGACAGGGTGAGGCTCAATCCTCGCGCCGGGAGCCAGCGCAGGCTCGCCTTGGGCGAGAGGCCTTCGGCGGAGCGCGAGGGCTGAGCGACGTGGAGCGCCGGAGCAAGCGAGAAGTTGCGCCCGCCAAAGGCCCGCCACCATTCGTAGCGTCCGCCGAGCGTCAGCTGCACCGTCTCCGCGAGGCCGAAGCTGTCCTCCGCCCACAGCGCCAGAGTCCGGGTTCGCCCCTGCGCCAGCTGGCTGAGCGCTCCCTCCGGTCCGCGCCGCCAGTCCGCGGTCGCGAACCGCCGGCTGTTGAGGCGGAACGCGTCGTAATGGGCGCCGCCGCGCAGGCCGCCGCGGCGAAGCTCCAGGTCGAACGTCCGCCAGCCGGTGCCGTCCATCCTGACGATGGAGCCCGCGCCGCCCTCCGCGCCGGCCGGAAGCGCGGTTCCCACGATCCGCTGCTCGCTCTCGTCGAACCGGTAGAGGCTCGCCACCGCCCGGATCTCTACGCCGCCCGCGGCGCCTTCGGCCGTCAGGCCGTGCATCGAGTGGCGCTCATCGAACGTGTAGACCTGGTTGGAGAAGGCGCTGGCCGGCACAGTCACCGTCCGCCCCTCGATGTTGAAGGTCCCGGCGAAGCGGTTGCCGCTGAGATAGGTCCGGGCCTCCGACTCAGTGTCGTTGAGGAACAGGCCGCCGCGATAGGCGAGCCGCCAGCCCGGCGCCGGCTCCCAGGCCAGCTTCAGCTTGAGATTGTCCTGGACGTGATGCTCGAGGCCGCCCGCGCCGAGGACGAAGATCGGCGCCCCCGTCCGGTTCAGGTCCGGGAACGCTCCTGTCACCGGGGTCCCCGCGTTTCCGGGAGCGGCGGGGCGGGCGAGCGTGACATAAGCAAGCGGATGGCTGCGGCTGTCGACCCGGCTGGCGCCTGCGAACCAGGCGAAGTCGCCGATCCTTCCGCCCACGGTTCCGCCCAGCTGGCGGGCCGTGAACACTCCGTCGGTTCCGTACTGGTCGAAAGGCTGGATGCTGGTCGAGGCGCTCACCGAGCCCTCGCTCTTGCCC
>DASVTA010000179.1:0-6238 GCA_036387815.1 Allosphingosinicella sp. | reverse complement strand
AAAGACCATGGCGTCCACCGACGTCACCATGCAGCAATTGCTCGAGGCCGGAGCGCATTTCGGCCACCAGACCCACCGCTGGAACCCCAAGATGAAGCCGTATATCTTCGGCGACAGGAACGGGGTCCACATCATCGATCTGTCGCAGACGGTGCCGCTCTTCGCGCGGGCGCTCGATTTCGTGCGCCAGTCCGTCGCCGCCGGCGGCAAGGTGCTGTTCGTCGGCACCAAGCGCCAGGCGCAGGATCCGATCGCGGAAGCCGCCCGCCGCTCGGGCCAGCATTTCGTCAACCACCGCTGGCTGGGCGGAATGCTCACCAACTGGAAGACCATCTCCAACTCGATCAAGCGCTTCAAGAGCCTTGAGGAGCAGCTCAGCGGCGACACCGCCGGGCTGACCAAGAAGGAGGTTCTCCAGCTGACCCGCGAGCGCGACAAGCTCGAGCTTTCGCTCGGCGGAATCCGGGAGATGGGCGGTCTTCCGGACGTCATCTTCGTGATCGACGCCAACAAGGAGGAGCTCGCGATCAGGGAGGCCAATGTGCTTGGCATTCCGGTCGTGGGGATCCTCGATTCGAACGTCAGCCCGCAGGGCATCGCCTTTCCGGTTCCCGGCAATGACGATGCCAGCCGCGCCATCCGCCTCTATTGCGACGCCATCGCCGACGCGGCTTTGGCCGGCAAGTCGGGCGGCGCCGCCGCTCGCGGGGTCGACATCGGCGCGATGGACGCTCCGCCGGCCGAAGCGGCGCTCGCCGACGCTTAAGTTGGCGGGGGAGCGATCCCCCGCCCGTTAAACCGGAGGCGGTGCTTCGATACGGCATTTCGATTTCGCCCAATGCCTAATGGGCATGAGCGGATTTCATTCTCCCCGCTCATCCTGAGTAGCGGCTGAGCTTGGCGAAGACGCGTATCGAAGGACAGGCTCGGGGCGCACGGTGCCTTGGCACGGTCCAAGGTGTTTTTGCACTAATTCAAGAGGATAGAAGACATGGCTGAGATCACGGCCGCCACCGTCAAGGAACTGCGCGAGCGCACCGGCGCCGGCATGATGGACTGCAAGAAGGCGCTGGGCGAGACCCAGGGCGACATGGAAGCGGCGATCGACTGGCTTCGCGCCAAGGGTCTGGCCGCCGCCGCCAAGAAGGCGGGCCGCACCGCCGCCGAAGGACTCGTCGGAGTCGCGGTCGCGGGCAATCGCGGAGCCGTCGTCGAGGTCAATTCGGAGACCGACTTCGTCTCCAAGAACGAGCAGTTCCAGGAGTTCGTGAGCGCGGTCACCAGGCTCGCGCTCGACGGCGTCGGCACGGTCGAGGGCATTCTCGCCGCTGAGTATCCGGGCGGCGGGACCGTCGAGGAGAAGCTCACCGCCAACATCTCGACGATCGGCGAGAACCAGTCGCTTCGCCGCTCGGCGGTTCTGCAGGTGCCGCAGGGCGTGGTCGTTTCCTACGTCCACAATGCGGTGAAAGCCGGCCTCGGCAAGATCGGAGTCCTGGTCGCGCTCGAGAGCGAGGGCGATGCCGAGGCTCTCACCCAGCTCGGCAAGCAGCTCGCCATGCACATCGCCGCGGCCAACCCGCAGGCGCTGACCGGCGACGAGCTCGACCCGTCGCTGATCGAGCGCGAGCGCGCCATCGCCGGCGAGAAAGCGGCCGAGAGCGGCAAGCCCGCGGACATCGTCTCCAAGATGGTCGACGGCGCCATGGCGAAGTTCCGCAAGGAAAACGCCCTGATGAGCCAGCTCTTCGTGATGGACAACAAGACCAAGGTCGAGGACGTCATCGCCGCCGAGGCCAAGCGTACCGGAAGCCCGATCTCCTTGAACGCCTATGTCCGCTTCCAGCTCGGCGAAGGCATCGAGAAGAAGGAAAGCGACTTCGCCGCCGAAGTCGCCGCCGCTTCCGGCGTCGGCAAGCCCGAGCCCGCGAACGCCTAAGCCCGCTTGGCAGGGTGGCGCGCCCCGATTAAGGTGCGCCACCCTTCCATTCCTCTCGCGAACGGACCGTAAAACCCCATGCCGCGCCCGCGCTTCAACCGGATCCTCCTGAAGCTCTCGGGCGAGGCTTTGATGGGGGAGGGGGCGTTCGGGATCGATCCCGACACCACCGCCCGCCTGGCGGGCGAGATCGCCGCGGCGATCGAGGCCGGCCACCAGCTTTCCATCGTCGTGGGAGGCGGCAACATCTTCCGCGGCCTCGCCGGCGCCGCGAAAGGGTTCGACCGGGCGAGCGCCGATTACATGGGCATGCTCGCAACCGTGATGAACGCGCTCGCGCTCCAGAACGCGCTCGAGAAGATCGGCGCCGACACGAGGGTGCTCTCCGCGATCCCGATGGCGACCGTCTCCGAACCCTACATCCGCCGCCGGGCGCTCCGCCACATGGAGAAGGGGCGCGTGGTGATCTTCGCCGCCGGCACCGGCAATCCCTATTTCACCACCGACACCGCCGCCGCGCTTCGGGCGGCCGAAATGGGCTGCGACGCCTTGTTCAAGGGCACCAGCGTCGACGGCGTCTACGATGCCGATCCCAAGAAGGTGAAGACCGCGACCCGCTATGAAAGCCTGAGCTTCAGCCGGGTCCTGGCGGACGATCTCAAGGTCATGGACGCGACGGCCGTCGCCTTGTGCCGCGACAACAACATTCCGATCGTCGTGTTCAACGTCCGCGAGCAGGGCAATCTCGCCCGGGTGCTCAGCGGCGAGGGAACAGCGACCATCGTTCAGAACGAGGAGTGAGACCATGCCCGCCTACGAGAAGGCCGATATCCAGCGCCGGATGCACGGCGCCGTCGAAGCTCTGAAGCACGATCTGGTCGGCCTGAGGACCGGCCGGGCCTCGACGAGCCTGCTCGATCCGATCCAGGTCGAGGTCTATGGCGCCAACATGCCGCTCAATCAGGTCGCCACGGTTTCCACCCCCGAGGCGAGGCTGCTTTCGGTGCAGGTCTGGGACCGCTCGAACGTCACTCCGGTCGAAAAGGCCATCCGCAACGCCGGCCTCGGAATCAATCCGATCGTCGACGGGACGACCATTCGGCTCCCGATCCCGGACCTGACCCAGGAAAGGCGCAAGGAGCTCGCCAAGCTTGCCGGTCAATATGCCGAAAAGGCGCGCATCGCCGTCCGCAACGTCCGCCGCGACGGAATGGACGCCCTGAAGCAGGACGAGAAGAAGCACGAGATCAGCGAAGACGAGCGCAAACGCGGCGAAACCGAAGTGCAGAAGCTGACCGACGACACGATCAAGGAGATCGACGGGGTTGCCGCCGCCAAGGAAAAGGAAATTCTTACGCAGTGACGGTGCGCTCCGCCCGACAGGCGCCGGAAAGCGCCGGCGGCGGCAGCCCCGGCGTTCCCCGGCACGTCGCCATCATCATGGACGGCAACGGACGCTGGGCGAAGGCGCGTGGCCTGCCGCGCGCCGCCGGACACCGCCAGGGCGCTGAAGCCGCGCGCAAGGTGCTCCGCGCGGCGGGCGAGGCGGGGGTGGAGTGCCTCACGCTCTACGCCTTCTCCTCCGAGAACTGGCGGCGGCCCGAGGAGGAGGTCAACGACCTCATGGGCCTTCTGCGCTTTTACATCACGCGCGAGCTCGACGCCCTTCATCGCGAAGGCATTCGGCTTAAAATCCTGGGCGATCACAACGCGTTTCAGGATGATGTTGCCAAATTGGTGGATCAGGCGGTCACGCGCACGGCGGGCAATCAGCGGATGACCCTGGCGATCGCGCTCAATTACGGCGCCCGCGCCGAGCTGGTCCAGGCGGCGCGCCGGCTCGCGCAGCGGGTCCAGTCCGGCGAGATCGGTTCGGACGACATCGACGAGGCCCTGATCGAGGAATCGCTCGATACCGCCGGACTCCCTCCGCTCGACCTCCTGATCCGCACGTCGGGCGAGCAGCGCCTCTCCAACTTCCTGCTCTGGCAGGCGGCTTATGCCGAATTGCTGTTCGTCGACACCTTGTGGCCCGATTTCGACGATCGCGCGCTCCGCTCGGCGCTCGCCGCTTATGCCGGGCGGGAACGCAGGTTCGGCGGCCGATGAGCGGACAAGCGCCGTCCGCTCCCCAGTCGGACCTCGTCACCCGCTTCGCGGCGGGCGTGGTGATGATCGCGATCGCCTGCGTCGCGATCTATGTCGGCGGATGGCTGTTCCGGCTGCTCGTCGCCGCCGCCGCGGCCGTGATGGTCCTCGAATGGGGCGACATGCACCGCCTGAAGCGGGGCTACAGCTACTTCGCGCTGGGCCTGCTCGCGGTGACCCTGCTCGCCGCCGCTCAATATCTGTACCCGGTCGGCGAAGCGGACTTCATCGAGGAGACGGAGGCGATAACCGTCTCCACCTTCGCGCAGCTCTGGGTCGGCTTTGCCGCGGTCGCGGCCGCCGCACTGGTGGCGACCCTCGCCAGCCGCCGGCTCACCCTGGGCTGGGGCATGCTCTATGTCGGAATTCCTTCCTTCGCGCTTCTGGCGATCGAGTGGGTGAGCCTCTACCTGGTCTTCTGGCTGATGCTGGTGACCTGGGCGACGGACATCTTCGCCTATTTCGCCGGCCGATCGATCGGCGGCCCCAAGCTTGCTCCCAAGATCAGCCCGAACAAGACCTGGGCGGGGCTGATCGGCGGAATGGCCGGCGCCGCGATCGTGGGGGCGCTCGCCGCCTGGCTGTTCGGCTTCTCCGGCGAGCTCCCCGATTTCCTTTGGCTCGGGGCGCCGATGGGCCTCCTCGCCCAGCTCGGCGACCTTTACGAAAGCCGGGTCAAGCGGCGGCTGGGGGTCAAGGACAGCGGCACCCTGCTCCCAGGGCATGGCGGCGTCTTGGACCGGCTGGACGGCCTTCTGCCGGTGATCCTCGCCACGTTGCTCGTCCTGATCGCAAGCCTCGCGTGACCCAGCGGCGCAGCGTCACCATCCTCGGGGCCACCGGCTCCGTCGGCCGCTCCACGCTCGACCTCGTCGAACGCAATCGGGAGCGGTACGAGGTGCTCGCCGTCAGCGCCCATCGCGACGTCGAGGGGCTTGCCGAAGCCGCTCGAAGGGTGAGCGCCGGCCGGGCGGTGATCGCCGACCCGTCGCTTCTCCAGCCGCTGCGCGAAGCGCTGGCCGGGAGCGGCACCGAGGCCTTCGCCGGGGACGAGGCGATATTGGAGGCCGCGGGCGCGGGCGCGGACTGGACGATGGCGGCGATCGTCGGCACCGCGGGCCTGCGACCGACGATGGCCGCGATTCGCGGCGGGCGCACCGTCGCCCTCGCCAACAAGGAGGCCCTGGTTTCCGCGGGCCACCTGATGATCGAGGCGGCCCGGGCGACCGGCGCCGAGTTGCTGCCCGTCGATTCCGAGCACAACGCCATTTTCCAATGCTTCGACCGGAGCCGCCCGGATTCGGTTCGACGGATCATCCTCACGGCAAGCGGCGGTCCGTTCCGCGACAGGAGCCTGGAGGAGATGCGCTCGGCCACTCCGAGCGAGGCGGTCGCGCATCCCAACTGGTCGATGGGGGCGAAGATCTCCGTCGATTGCGCGACCCTGATGAACAAGGGGCTGGAGCTGATCGAGGCCTTCCACCTCTTCCCGCTTGCCGAGGAGGCGTTCGAGATCGTCATCCATCCGCAGTCGGTCGTCCACAGCCTCGTCGAATATGTCGACGGATCCGTCCTCGCCCAGCTCGGCTCGCCCGACATGCGGATCCCGATCGCTTTCACCCTGGCCTGGCCTGAGAGGATGGAGACGCCCTGCGAGCGGCTCGACCTCGTCAGGACGGCGAGCCTGAGCTTCGCCGCGCCGGACCCCGGACGTTTCCCGGCCCTTGGCCTTGCCCGCCAGGCGCTGCGCGACGGCGGAGCCCGGCCGGCCGTCCTCAACGCCGCCAACGAAGTCGCCGTCGGGGCCTTCCTGGAAGGCGCAGTCGGGTTTCTCGACATCGCTTCCATCGCCGCCGAGACTCTGCAATGCTATGCGCCGCCGGCGCCCGGCTCGGTCGAGGAAGTGCTCGACGTCGACCGTGAAGCCCGCGCAGCCGCCGAAGCCATCGTGAAAAGGGTGAAGCGTTGACCGACAGTCCCGGCATCTTCTGGACGATCCTCAGCTTCCTGCTCGTCATCGGGCCGCTCATCTTCGTCCATGAGCTCGGCCATTATTTCGCAGGACGCCTGTTCGGGGTGAAGGCGGACGCCTTTTCGATCGGTTTCGGCCGCGAGGTCGCCGGCTGGACCGACAGGCGCGGCACGCGCTGG